>CANGVZ010000284.1 GCA_947457285.1 Flavobacteriales bacterium
GTGCGCACTCCAGGTGAGTTTTCAAGCGGTCATGTGAAAAGTGCAGTAAACATTCCTTTGGATCAGATTTCATCAAAACTCAAGACATTAAAAAAGGATGAAACGTATGTGTTGTGCTGTCGCAGCGGCATGCGCAGTGGCAACGCCACACGTATTATGAATGCGGCCGGATTCACCAAGGCTTACAATGGTGGAAGTTGGATGAACCTCAAATAATCATAAAATGAAAACAAATATTCTTGGAATTTTCATGGCCATATGGGGTCTGTTGACATTCAACTCTTGTGCTGAAGGTCAGCAATCGAAGGGAGAGAACTTGGATGCTGCGCAATTCAAGGCGGTGATCGAAAAAGGCAATGTGAGTCTTTTAGATGTAAGAACTCCTGGTGAGTTTGGAGCGGGATATATTGAAGGTGCTACCAACATAGATTGGTATGCTGGTGATTTTAAAGAGCGTGTCGCTAAACTTGACAAGGCAAAACCTGTTTATATCTATTGTGCATCCGGTGGACGATCTTCGAGCGCTTTGAGTACAATGAAGGCCCTTGGGTTTAAGGAAGTATATCATTTACAAGGAGGCATGGGCGCATGGCGCAAAGCAGGTTATCCGGTAAAAAAATAAATTATGGCACAAGAAACATTTGGAAATATAATCAATGGCGATAAGCCCGTCTTGATTGACTTCTACGCCACGTGGTGCGGTCCTTGCCAATATCAACTTCCAATAATGGATGAGGTGGCGAGCGCAGTGGGAGATGGAGCGCGGATTTTAAAAATTGATGTGGATCGCAATCAAGCCTTGAGCGCTCAACTCGGAATTAGAGGCGTGCCTACCTTGATGATCTTTAAAAACGGTGAAATTAAATGGAAGGCTAGTGGAGTTAAAGATAGGGACACATTGGTTGCGTTGTTAAAAGAACACGGAGCATGAATTATTGGGAGCTATTTACAGAATCTTTTGTGGGCTATGCTCGCTACGTCGGCAAGCAAATCATTGAGCCAACATGGCATAGCTATTTCTGGTGGCTTGTAGGCTTGTCGTTGGCAACTTGGGCGTTGGAATTACTTTTTCCATGGCGCAAGAATCAAAAGGCCATTCGAAAAGATTTTTGGTTGGATGGCTTCTACATGTTCTTTAATTTTTTCATTTTCACAGTCATCGGATATACCGCGCTGAGCAATGTTGTGTCGCAAGCGTTCAATGATTTTTTGGGGTTGTTTGGAATCACCAATACTGTGGCGCTGAATGTGGCTTCGTGGCCGGTGTGGGGACAATTCTTATTGATGTTTGTGATTGTCGATTTTGTGCAATGGAACACACACCGATTGTTGCACCGCGTGTCGTGGTTGTGGGAATTTCACAAGTTGCATCACAGCGTAGAAGAGATGGGCTTCGCAGCGCATTTGCGTTATCACTGGATGGAGACGATTGTTTACAAAAGCATTCAATACATCCCGCTTGCCATGTTGGGTTTTGGAATCGACGATTTTTTCATCATTCATATTTTCACCATCGCTATTGGGCATTTGAATCATAGCAATTTGAAAATCACGTGGGGACCTTTCAGGTATATTTTGAATTCACCCACGATGCACATCTGGCATCACGCAGAGGAGCTTCCCAATCATCCGTATGGCGCGAACTTCGGAATTACTTTGAGTGTCTGGGATTATATCTTCGGCACCGTCTACATGCCCAAAGATGGACGTGACATCAAATTGGGGTTTGATGATATAAAGAAATACCCTAAAACTTTTTTGTCTCAGATTTTGTATCCGCTTACAAAAAAGCCTTAGGGCATTTTATCTAAAAAAATATTTCTTATCCTGCTTGTTGCGCTTGGAATTGTTCTTTCGCCTTTTGTTTTGCAGCATAGGCTACGGCAGCTTCTCTTACCCATTCGCCATTTTCATAAGCTTTGCGACGAGCTTCTACACGTTGTTTATTGCAAGGGCCATTTCCTTTTACGACTTCATTGAACTCTGTCCAGTCAATTTCGCCGAAATCATAATGACCGCGGGCTTCATTCCATTTTAAATCTGGATCTGGCACGGTTAGTCCGAGGTATTCTATTTGCGGAATAGACATATCTACAAACTTCTGACGAAGTTCATCGTTGCTATGACGCTTGATTTTCCAAGCCATATTTTGTGATGAGTGAGCACTTTCTTTGTCGCTAGGTCCAAACATCATGAGTGAAGGCCACCACCAGCGGTTGAGTGCATCCTGAGCCATTTTCTTTTGTGCCTCAGTTCCCTTTGCTAGTGAAATCATAATTTCATAGCCTTGACGTTGGTGGAAACTTTCTTCTTTGCAAATGCGAATCATCGCTCTGCTGTATGGTCCGTACGATGTGCGCTGAAGGGAAACCTGATTCACAATAGCTGCGCCATCTACCAACCAGCCAATGGCTCCGATATCTGCCCACGAAAGGGTAGGATAGTTGAAAATGCTTGAATATTTTGCCTTACCTGAGTGCAATTCCTCAATCAACTGATCTCTATTCACACCGAGCGTTTCTGCTGCGCTATAGAGATAAAGACCGTGGCCCGCCTCGTCTTGAACTTTTGCAAGCAATATTGTTTTTCTGCGCAACGATGGGGCGCGTGTAATCCAATTACCTTCTGGAAGCATACCCACAATTTCGCTGTGTGCATGTTGTGCTATTTGACGAATGAGTGTCTTACGATAGCCTTCCGGCATCCAATCTTTCGCCTCTACTTTGTTCTCTGCATCTACGTATTGCTGGAATTTTTCCAGTAATAAGGTATTTTCCATGTCAACTATTTTGCTATTTCGACAACAAGATTAATAAAACAAATGTTCAACATCACTATAATTGAGGTGATTTGTGTCATGGAAACCCAGAATTAGGGTTGCCTGATATACATTTGCTTTGAAAACAAACTTATGCGACCAAAGTTTCACGAACTAAAAGTAAAAGACATTCGCCGCGAAACCGTTGACTGTGTTTCGGTGGCTTTTGATATACCGGTAGAACTACAAGAGAACTACCAATTCAAGGCGGGACAATACCTCACGCTTAGAGAGACGATCAATGGCGAGGACATTCGACGCTCTTATTCCATTTGTAGCGGAGCGAATGATGGAGAACTTCGCGTCGCTATTAAAAAAGTGGACGGTGGTGTTTTTAGCACTTGGGCGAATGAGCATTTGAAGGTTGGAGATCTGATGCAAGTGATGACGCCCATGGGTGCATTTACTCCAGAGTTGAATACAGGAAAGAAGAAGAGATATTTTCTTGTTGCAGCGGGCAGCGGAATTACTCCGGTGCTTTCCATAGCCAAGACAGTTTTAACAACCGAGCCACAGAGCGAGGTTACCTTGCTTTACGGCAATCGCTGGTTCAATACTATAATTTTTAGAGATGAATTGGAAGATATGAAAGACCGATTCCTCGGGCGTTTCAGAGTCTTTCATGTGTTGAGTGGTGAACCGAATGAAATTCAGCTTTTCCACGGTCGTATTGATGGCGAGCGTTGTGAGGGATTCGGAAAACACTTTGTGGATTTGACCGCTATTGACGAAGCTTTCATTTGTGGTCCAGAACCGATGATTCGTTCGGTTTCTGAATACCTCAAATCGTTGGGCCTTGATCAGGATAAAATTCATTTTGAATTGTTCGCTTCACCTGGTCAAATCAAACCAAAAGAGGAGACGATAAAAGCAGTGCATGTTAATACTGATCAGATATGTAAAGTTTCTGTGGTATATGATGGTCAGCAAGTGGACTTTGATATGCCTATGAATGGTATGCCTGTGTTGGATGCCGCGCAGCGCCACGGACTGGACATTCCGTTCTCGTGCAAAGGAGGAATGTGCTGCACATGCAGAGCCCACGTCGATGAAGGCAGTGTAGAGATGACTGTTAACTATGCGCTTGAGCCTGGTGAGGTTGAAAATGGATTTGTA
>CANGVZ010000285.1 GCA_947457285.1 Flavobacteriales bacterium
ATCTTGTCGCCAGCTTTTCTGTCGGAACTTATAAAACCGAAATTTTCACTATTAAATTCGCAATAAGTATAGTCGTTTGCTGATGTATTCAATGGAGCTGGCAATGCTTTTGGAGCCATCCATTCTCCCCCAAATCCGCGCTTGGTAGAGAATATATCCATGTCGATGCGGGAATTGTCGTTGTGTCTTCCATTGGTGCTGAAATAGAACATTCCATTTTTTGCATGATATGGAAAAACTTCATTTCCTTCAGTATTGATAGTGGCTCCCGCATTTATTGGGTCACTCCATTTTCCATCTTTCCACAAACAATAGTAGATATCACTGCCACCAAATCCCGAGTCCATATTGCTGGTGAAGTATAGTATCGAGTCGTTTGGACTCAAAGCTGGATGTGCGATATCGAATTCGTCTGGAATACTTGGGAACTCTAATTTTCCAATTTTTTGCCACTTGCCATTTACTAATTTAGCAATAAGAATTCCTAGATTGTAAACAGATTCTTCTATCACCTTGCCGTTCGCATCACGTTTGTCTGGACTAATGTTGGCAGTATAATAAACTGTTTTGTAATCAGAAGTGAATGCTGCTGGTCCTTCGTTTAGAATGCCAGTCAAGTCGGAAGAAAGCAACTCAGGATTCGAAAACTTCCTATTCGTGTTGAGGAATGTGACAAACATATCGGTGTAGAAGTTGACCGAGTCAACATCACCAACAAGTTTCTTTTGATTGCGCGAGCTACAAAAGACTAAGCCGTCCTCAAATCTTATAGGTGCGAAATCACCTTTTTTTGAGTTGAAATTAACTTCTTCTACTTCGTATGTCTGTGCTGATACTTGAAAAGTAATCACACAGAAAAGCAGAATTAGCTTAATTGCTGTTTGTATGTGCCTTAATAGGGTCATAGGGTGCTAGTTTATACCTGAGTGCACAAAAAAAGGTTACGTTTGGTTTTTTTAAAGGTATGAATGTCAGATTGAAACATGATCTAAGGATGTTGATTATCCAAAGAGCGAGCAAGTAATTTGACGAGTATTAACTGTTATTTTTGCTTCATTATAAATTAGCATGACACTCATTAAATCAATTTCTGGTATTCGAGGTACCATTGGAGGTAAGGCTGGTGAAAATCTAACTCCCATTGACGTAGTTTCGTTTTCTTCTGCTTTTTGCAGGCTTATCCAAAAAAAAAGAAATAAAAACGATATTAAAGTAGTAATTGGTCGAGACGCCCGAAGAAGCGGTGAAATGATTTCGGACCTGGTTTGCGCTACATTAAAAGGAATGGGTGCTCATGTCGTTGATTTAGGGTTGAGCACCACTCCGACAGTAGAAATATCCGTGCCCGAAGAAAAGGCTGACGCTGGTATTATTCTGACTGCAAGCCATAATCCCGGGCAATGGAACGCCCTCAAACTGCTCAATGAGAAAGGAGAGTTCATCAGCGCAGCAGAAGGGGAAGAAATGCTCCAGCTTGCTGCTGCTGCCGATTATGACTTTGCCAATATTGATTCTCTCGGTTCAGTTGTCAAAAAAGATTATCTTGATTTACATATTCGGAAAATTCTCGAATTGCCTCTCGTCAATAAAGCCGCCATCGCTTCGGCTAATCTAAAAGTCGCCGTTGATGCAGTAAATAGTTCCGGAGGAATTTACGTACCGGCTTTGCTTAAGGCTTTGGGTGTTGAAATGATTCAAGAGTTGTATTGCACCCCAAATGGTCATTTCCCGCACAATCCCGAACCGCTGCCCGAACATTTGGGTGATTTAGCGCAATTGATTCAAAAGGAATCCTGTGATTTAGGAATCGTCGTTGATCCTGATGTTGATCGCTTGGCATTTGTTTGTGAGGATGGCTCTATGTTTGGCGAAGAATATACTCTCGTAGCAGTTGCTGATTACGTTATCTCTAAAACTCCCGGTAATTCGGTTTCCAACCTTTCTTCTACTCGGGCTCTCAAAGACATCACGGTGGCGAAAGGCATGCGTTACGAAGCTGCTGCTGTAGGGGAAGTGAATGTGGTGGCTAAAATGAAAGAAATCAATGCAGTGATTGGGGGTGAAGGAAATGGCGGCATCATCTATCCTGAGTCTCACTACGGTCGTGATGCCTTGGTAGGAATTGCTCTATTTCTGAGTCACCTTGCCGAGAAAAAGATGAAAATCTCAGAATTAAGAGATTCATATCCGAAATATGTCATTTCAAAAAATAAGATAGAACTGGATGCTTCTACTCCGGTAGATAGTATCCTTGAACAGACGAAGTCGATTTTTTCTGATGCCGAAATCAATACGATTGATGGTGTGAAAATTGACTTTCCTACAGAATGGGTGCACCTAAGAAAAAGTAATACCGAGCCAATTATTCGTATTTATGCAGAAAGCAGCTCCAAGGATAAGGCTGATGAATTGGCTAAACGTGTGATGAAAGAAATCCAACAATTGGTTGGATAGGTTTTTTATCATCTCTCGTTTTCCCGCAACTTTGTACCATTGCATTCAACCATGAATATTTATCTCGACAACGCAGCTACTACTCCTCTTGATCCGGAGGTTTTAAACACCATGCTTCCGTATATGCAGGAGTATTTTGGCAATCCTTCTTCCTCCCACGCCTTTGGAAGAAAAACAAAGACTGCAATCGAAAACTCTAGAAGGACCATCGCAAAAGCACTAAATTGCTTGCCTTCAGAGATTTATTTTACCTCTGGTGGTACTGAGGCTGACAATCTTGCCATGCAGGCCGCAATTTTTGACCTAGGGTGCAAGCACATTATTACTTCGGCTATTGAGCACAGCGCGGTGATTAAAACTGCTGAGATGTTCGCTTCTAAAGGAATAATCAAGCTCAGTATCGTGGGTCTCACGCCTAATGGCCATATTGATTTATCGCACCTCGAGGAGCTGCTAGCCACAAACGAAAAGTCATTCGTGAGTCTGATGCATGGCAACAATGAAATTGCCAATCTTCTTCCTCTCGTTGAGGTGGGCGAGTTGTGTCATAAATACAACGCGATTTTCCATAGTGATACTGTTCAAACGATGGGACATTATTCCTTCGATTTGAAGAATACCAAAATTGATTTTATAAATGCCGCTGCACACAAGTTTCACGGACCAAAAGGCGTTGGCTTCATTTATATCAACCGTAGATTGAAAACTTCCCCTGCCATCACTGGCGGAGGTCAGGAAAGAGGAATGCGAGGCGGAACAGAAAATCTGTACGGAATTGTTGGTTTGGGTAAAGCCATTGAATTAGCCTACGCTCACCTTACAGAGCATCAAGCTCATGTGAGAGGGCTAAAGGCTTATATGATTGACCTTCTTAAAAATGAATTACCCAGTGTTCGTTTTAATGGTGATTCAGCTTCGCCAGATAGTCTTTATACCGTTCTTAATGTTACCTTTCCTCCAACAGCCAACGCTGATATGATGTTATTTCTTCTCGACTTGGAAGGAGTGGCGTGCAGTGGAGGTAGTGCATGTAGCTCCGGCGCGACCAAAGGCAGTCATGTTTTAGATGCAATCGGAGCACTTACTCCTGGAAGTGCTTCACTGCGATTTTCCTTTTCCCGATTTACGAAAAAAGAAGAAATAGAATATACTGTAGGGAAAATAAAGGAATTGTGCACTATAGCAGTCCCTGCTTAATTGCAGATATTGCCAAAGTAGGTCATGATTCCAATAATGTCTGCCACTCCTACGACTCCATCCTGGTTGACATCAGCTGCGCACGGATTGTCATAGACGCAAGTACCGTCATCTTGTTGAGCGATCGGGTTAAAATTGAATGCATCCGGGTCGGTACAGCCTCCATAAATGCATGAGCCATCGTCTTTAGTAGCAGTGGGATTGTAATTTGCAGCATTAGGATAGGTGCATCCCAGACAAGTATAATCACAACTTCCATCGTCAGTCGTGCACGAAC
>CANGVZ010000286.1 GCA_947457285.1 Flavobacteriales bacterium
CATTGACGCGAGAGATTGGAGGCCTCCACTTCGTCAAAATCAATTAATCTAATAAAACCAACCCCCGAGCTCGCCAATGACATGATGAGCGGAACCCCCAGTCCACCGCACCCCACCACCGCCACGCGTGCCGACTTGAAGCACTCAATGGCAGTAATTCCGACACCTGGTAATTGGGCAATCGCGCGATATCTCGATTGATTTTGCTGCATAATTCGGAGAGAAAGGTATGCCCAGAGTGCTTTTTTCACCAAAACAGAGTGTTAAACAAAGGCATAAAAAGACACACCGCCATACTCTACAAGTCTGTTTTTCAGTAATTTATTCAGAATTAAGAATTCAGAATTTCGTTGTGAATGAAAAATTTGTTTGGGGGTAAACGAAAACATTTACTTTTGACCCCGCATTTAACCATTAAAATTTTTTACAATGTCTGAAATCGCAAAGAAAGTCACCGCTATCATCGTAGATAAGCTTGGTGTTGACGAAGCTGAAGTAACACGTGAAGCTAGCTTCACAAACGACCTTGGAGCGGATTCTTTGGATACGGTTGAACTCATCATGGAATTTGAAAAAGAGTTCAATATCGCTATTCCTGATGATCAAGCCGAGAAGATTGCTACTGTAGGTCAAGCTATTGACTACATCGAAGCTAACGGTAAGTAATAATCCGAACTTATTTTTTAATTTATGGAGCTCAAAAGGGTTGTAGTAACCGGACTTGGAGCCCTTACCCCACTAGGGAACACGGTCAATGAATATTGGTCTAACCTTATTGCAGGCGTAAGCGGTGCTAACCTTATTACCCGTTTCGACGCGTCCAAATTTAAGACCCGTTTTGCGTGCGAACTCAAGAATTTCAATGTGGAAAACCACATTGAAAGAAAGGACGCACGCAAAATGGCTCCTTATACACAATACGCGATGGTGGTGGTGAAAGAAGCCATCGAAGATTCAGGAATGAATCTCGAAACCATCAATAAAGATCGCGTAGGTGTGATATGGGGTTCTGGTATCGGTGGTCTTTTTACTTTCCAAGAAGAGTGCTTCAACTACGCTAAAGGCGACGGCACACCACGATTCAATCCTTTCTTTATCCCAAAAATGATTGCAGATATCGCCTCTGGCCATATCTCTATCAATTATGGATTCAGAGGACCGAATTATACCACTGTCTCTGCTTGTGCTAGCTCGACCAATGCTCTCGTTGATGCGTTTACTTATATCCGTCTTGGAAAGGTGGACATGGTGGTAAGTGGAGGTTCTGAAGCAGCGATCACCGAAGCAGGTGTTGGTGGCTTCAATGCCCTAAAAGCACTCTCCGAAAACAATGACAATTTTGCGACCGCATCGCGCCCATTCGATCAAACCAGAGATGGTTTTGTGCTTGGAGAAGGTGCTGGTTGTATCATACTTGAAGAGTATGAGCATGCTAAAGCAAGAGGAGCAAAAATTTATTGCGAACTCGTAGGCGGCGGTATGTCTGCAGATGCTTATCACATCACAGCCCCACACCCAGAAGGTATCGGTGCTACGAATGTGATGCGCTATGCTCTCGAAGATGCAAACATGAAGGCAGAAGACATTGATTATATCAATGTACACGGCACCTCTACTCCACTTGGAGATGTGCAGGAAGCCAGAGCTATTCAGAATGTCTTCGGTGAACATGCTTATAAGCTCAATATTTCTTCGACCAAATCGATGACAGGACACTTGCTTGGTGCTGCTGGCGCTATTGAAGCCATTGCTACCATCCTAGCAATTAAAAATGACATCGTGCCTCCAACAATCAACTTCACCACTCCCGACCCGGAGTTGGATGCAAACTTGAATTTCACATTCAATAAAGCACAGCAAAGAACTGTTAGAGCTGGCATCAGCAACACGTTTGGCTTTGGCGGTCACAACACCTCTGCTATTTTCAAGAAGATCTGATGCGTTGGAAGTTACCTTTCTTTAGAAGTTCAAAAAAATCTAATCA
Organism: Flavobacteriales bacterium; assembly: GCA_947457285.1. Classification (GTDB taxonomy): domain Bacteria; phylum Bacteroidota; class Bacteroidia; order Flavobacteriales_D; family Sanyastnellaceae; genus JAIXWP01. The sequence goes on from CANGVZ010000286.1 coordinate 1,985, forward strand.
CCAAATAAAGGCGTTCGTTAAGGACGCCTTTGGTGTTTCTACTCGCGAAACTTCCATGTATGAGCAAGCTCTCAGACATAGCAGTGCTGCGCAAAAGATTAAACCCGGCCTTAAGAATAGTAACGAACGTCTTGAATTTCTCGGCGACGCCATCCTTGACTCTATCGTAGCACATTACCTCTACAATAAATATCCAACCATTGCTGAAGGTGAACTGACAAAAATGAAGAGCAAAGTGGTGAGAAGAGAAAATCTCAACATGATTGGCTATACGCTGCATGTAGATGAAATGCTCGTTCTGAATCTCGGCCGCCAGGAAATGCATGATTCCCTTGTGGGAAATGCTCTGGAAGCCCTCATTGGAGCGCTCTATCTCGACAAAGGATATGATACCACTCGAGATGTTGTCTTGAAATTGCTCAAGCAACATGGACTAGACACCAAGGTTCATGATGATGTGGACTACAAGAGCAAACTCCACGAATGGGGACAGAAATACAAGCGTTCGCTGGAATTCAAAGTAGTATCTCATCGCAATGAAGGCGGTGCCAGTCATTATGAAATAATATTGCTGATTGATGAGAAAGAATACGGCCGCGGAGAAGGTGGTTCGAAAAAAATAGCCGAACAAAAAGCTGCCAAACAAGCGGTAGATTCTTTGTTCAAGTCTTAAGCACTGCGCTGTATATTAGCGCAAAATATCCAACTACATGTACGGTAAACTTCAAGCCCATTTGCAGGCGGAGCTCCAATCCATTCAAGAAGCAGGATTGTATAAGAGAGAGCGCGTGATCATTACTCCACAAGATGCAGCCATTCGCACTTCTGATGGAAAAGAAGTGCTCAACTTTTGCGCAAATAATTACCTCGGTCTATCAAGCCACCCTGTGGTACTTGAAGCTTCGAAAAAAACAATCGACACACACGGTTTTGGCATGTCGAGTGTGCGCTTCATTTGCGGTACACAAGACATTCACAAAACACTTGAAGCTAAAATTGCAGAGTTTCTTCATACAGAAGACACCATCTTATACGCCGCAGCGTTCGACGCGAATGGCGGTGTTTTCGAACCATTGCTCAACGAACAAGACGCCATCATCAGCGATGCACTCAATCACGCCTCCATCATCGATGGTGTGAGATTGTGCAAAGCACAGCGCTATCGCTATGCAAATAATGACATGGCCGACTTGGAAGAGCAATTGAAAGCCGCATCTGGTGCACGTTTCAAGATGATCGTTACCGACGGCGTATTTTCAATGGACGGCTACGTGGCGCAACTTGACAAAATCTGCGACCTCGCTGATAAGTACGATGCACTCGTGATGGTAGACGAATGTCACGCCACTGGCTTTATCGGTAAGACTGGACGTGGCACAGTGGAATTGAAAAACGTATTGGGAAGAGTGGATATCATCACTGGCACGCTCGGTAAAGCCTTGGGTGGAGCTATGGGTGGATTCACCACTGGACGCAAAGAAATCATTGAAATATTGCGCCAGCGCTCTCGTCCGTATTTGTTCTCAAACTCGCTTGCACCTAGCATCGTAGGCGCGTCTATCGCTGTGTTCGACCTCTTGAGCAAGACGACAGAGCTTCGCGATAAATTGGAAAATAATATTCGTCAATTCAAAACGGGAATTCGTGCAGCAGGATTTGAAATCAAAGATGGCGATAGCGCCATTGTACCCGTGATGCTCTACGACGCGAAACTTTCACAAGACTTTGCCGATCGCCTTTTGGAAGAAGGCATCTATGTGATTGGATTCTTCTTCCCCGTGGTGCCCAAAGGACAAGCGCGCATTCGTGTGCAACTCTCTGCGGCACACGAACCAGAGCATATCGAAAAAGCTATTGCAGCATTTACCAAAGTGGGCAAAGAACTCGGTGTTTTGAAATAG
>CANGVZ010000287.1 GCA_947457285.1 Flavobacteriales bacterium
ACAGTTCGGCGACGAGCCGCTCTTGCTTCAATCCAATTTGCCCGATGTACCCGTATTCGTGTGTGAAAATAGAGTAGAGGGCATCCAGCAGATTGCTCAGTTGTTACCCCAAACAGAGATCGTCCTGCTCGACGACGCCTATCAACACCGCGCCCTCCGCGGAGATATTCAAGTTTTGCTGACCGATTTTCACCAGCCTTTTTTCAAAGATCATCTTGTTCCTGCCGGTAATTTGAGGGATATCAAAAGTCGATGGAAGGCCGCGGATATCATCTTTGTAACCAAATCTCCTCAGGAACTAGCTGAAAATCAAAAGCTTGAGTGGCTTTCAAAGTTTCCGGAACTTTCTAGTAAACCTATATTCTTCAGTTATTTGGTATATGGTTCACCAAGAAGCGTTTACAGTGATGAATTGTTGTCTTTCAAACCAAATTTTGTCTACGGATTGTCAGGGCTCGCCAACAATGAACCTTTTAAGAAGTATTTGGAAACCAGTTTTTCTCTTAAAAAATTCAAATCCTACGGCGATCACCATCATTTTAGTGGGCAAGATGTTACCGCCCTTCAATCGGAATTTGGTACCTTCGCAGACCCATTTGACGTGGTGCTGATGACAGAAAAGGACGCCGTGAAATGGAAAAAATTGCAAGAAGCAAGAGACCTTCCATTGTATTATGTCCCCATCGAAATTCGAGTACATGAGGACAAAGGAAAAAACTGGGAAGAAGTACTGTCTGATTTGCTTAAAAAAATAAAGAAGAAAAAACACAGTGAGTAGCGTTTACGATAAATACGAATTAGTAGTGGGTCTTGAAGTGCACATGCAGCTTCAAACAAAAAGCAAGGCTTATTCATCTGATTCCAATCAGTATGGAAGCCTGCCCAATACCAATGTTAATCCAATTACCCTTGGACATCCAGGCACCTTGCCACGTGTCAACAAGAAGTCTATCGAGTATGCTATTCGTCTTGCTGTAGCTTGCGATATGCAAGTAAATCGCAACGTTTATTTTGCCAGAAAAAATTATTTCTACGCCGACCTTCCAAAGGGATATCAAATCACACAAGACAAAACTCCGATTTGCACCGGTGGATATATTCCAATCAAAACAGAAGATGGGAAAGAAATAAAAATCAATATCACCCGAGCACACCTCGAAGAGGATGCGGGAAAATCAATGCACGACCAAGATCCGTTTGATACCTTGATTGACCTCAATCGCGCTGGCGTTCCATTGATTGAAGTAGTGAGTGAACCAGATATTCGTTCATCAAAAGATGCCTACAGTTACCTCACAGAATTGCGCAAACTGATTCGCTATCTGGGTATCTGCGATGGCAACATGGAAGAAGGTTCGATGCGTTGCGATGCCAACGTGAGTGTGCGTTTGAAAGGCGCTGAAAAATTTGGCACTCGTTGCGAAGTGAAGAATATGAACTCTATTCGCAATGTGCAGCGCGCCATCGACTATGAGATGAAACGTCAAATCGACATCATCGAAGCAGGTGGTGTAATCGTTCAGGAGACAAGAAGTTTTGATGCAGCGAATGGCACAACGTTTAGCTTGCGAAGCAAAGAATTGGCGCATGACTATCGTTATTTTCCCGAACCTGATCTGCAGCCATTGGAGATATCATTGGAGGAAATAGAGAAGATTAAAAACTCTATGCCTGCTTTGCCAAATCAGCTTTTCAAGAAGTACACAGCAGAGTTCGGCTTGTCAGAATATGACGCTACGATGCTCACCAATGAGAAAGAAATTGCGATGTGGTATGAATCATTGATTCAGCACACTACAAATTACAAATCTGCATGCAACTGGTTGATCGGTCCTATTAAAGCCTATCTCAACGAGAATGCAATTCACATCGATGACTTCAAAGCCACGCCATCACAGATTGCAGGTATCATCACCTTGGTGGAAGGCGGTAAAATCAGCGCATCGGCAGCAGCAGAAAAGATACTTCCCATTTTGGCAACTGACGCATCGAAGACTGCTCAACAAGTAGCCGAAGAGTTGAACCTCATTCAAGATGCGGGTGAGGATGAAATTAAAAATATGGCGCGCGAAGTACTCGCAGCATGGCCTGATAAAGTAGAGAATTATAAAAAAGGAAATAAAGGTATGCTCGGTTTATTCATGGGCGAACTCATGAAAAAAACAGGAGGCAAAGCCAATCCAAAAGTGGCATCAGCGATTATTCAAGAATTACTTAACGAAGCATAATGAAGTTTATAACAACAGCGGCCGTGAGCCTTTTAGTATTGGTCATCGGCGCCTGCACAGGTGGCGGAAGCTCTGCTATCAAAGGAAAAATAACCGGAGGTGAAGGACAAACAATCTATTTGGAGCGTTTGGTCAACAACCGTTGGGGACGCACAGACTCTACTGTGATTGCAGCAGATGGTACTTTCAACATGGTGCCGCAGCAATCATTAGAACTTGATTTTTATCGTGTCGTATTGAACGATCGCGATTTTATTGTACTCGTTGCCGATAGCACCGAATCCATAGAAATCAACGGTGAAGCGGGAAAGCTCAATGGGAACGCTACTGTCAAAGGTTCTGAACAAACACTTTCATTGAGAGAGTTTGAAAAGTCAGTAGATAAATTTTTCACTGACGAAGAGGCGGCGTTGGTAGCATTGCAAACTGAAGCATCCCCAGAAAGACAAGCACAACTCCGCGATCAAGTGATTTCAATTCGAAAAGAAAGAACTGATCACATCAAATCTTGGCTTCAATCGAATAGCGCTACGCCACCAGCCTTGGCTGTGGTTCAAATGCTCGATCCGAAAGGCGAACAAGCTACATTCAGAAAAGTATTGGACGATTTGAAACCTGCTATGGGACACAGCATGCACTACAAATTGCTCAAACAACAAGTGGATCGCTACGCATTGAAAGGAGCAGAACCTCAAGACGAGGGAACACCTCCCGGAGCGAAAATCTCCGTCGGAAATCCCGTTCCAGATATCGTAATGCCCGATCCAAACGGCAAGGTGAGAAAGCTCTCTGATCTAAAAGGAAAAGTAGTACTCATCGACTTTTGGGCTTCATGGTGTGGACCGTGCCGCAGAGAAAACCCGAACGTAGTAGAGGTATATAATAAATACAAGAAAGAAGGTTTCGAAGTCTTCAGTGTATCGCTTGATAAGAGCGCCGATCCTTGGAAACAAGCGATTACACAAGATAAACTCACTTGGCCTAATCACGTGAGCGATCTCAAATTTTGGGAAAGCAAAGCCGCTCAGGATTATGGCGTACACAGCATTCCGTTCCCTGTCTTGATCGATAAGGAAGGAAAGGTTATTGCATTCGGCAACAACATCAGAGGGCCGCTGCTGGAAAGTAACCTCAAACAGATTTTTGGTCGCTAGCCGACCTTTTTAGTAACTGTTGAAAGACCGCATCATTCGAAAGGATGGTGCGGTTTGTTTTTTTGTAACTTTTCACCCTGTTTGGCGTCAGATACCAAACATGAATTCCTTAACCTCATGAGAAAATTATTCATCATCTCCCTCGTGTTGCTGACCTCTTGGGCATCAGCACAAAACAAAACACCTTACTTTCAACAAGAAGTAAACTCAACAATCAATGTAAAACTGGACGATAAGAATCACTATTTGTACGGTGACATTAGCATTGAATACATCAATCAATCACCCGATACACTGAACGAATTCTTTATGCACTTGTGGCCGAATGCTTATAAGAATGAAAAAACAGCATTGGCAAAACAAATGGCCCGCGATGGAAACTATTTTCTTTATTATTCAAAAAATAAAGATCGCGGAGGAATTGATTCCCTTTCGTTTACCATTGACGGTCAAGCAGCAACTTTTGAATTTTTCAAAGGCTTTGAAGAT
>CANGVZ010000288.1 GCA_947457285.1 Flavobacteriales bacterium
GCAGAGCCTTTCTCCGCTTATCTTAGCAGCGTTAAAGAAAATACCTATCGCTTTATAATAACAATAAAGCTTTTCAACAAAATAAGGGACAAGGGTAGGTGTCCTGTCAAGCCATATCATGAGGTAGCACTCGTCGCTAAGTCGCTTGTCCCTCCGTCCCTCCGTCCCTCCGTCGCTAAGTCCCTCCGTCGCTAAGTCGCTCCGTCGCTATTACTTGTTCTCCAACTTAATCGTAGTACTGAAATTATTTATGTCCTCGATGCATTCGTCGCACATGCGGATGTAATAGTCGGCGACGAGGTCATTTTCACGCAAGAGTGCGCATGCTTTGAATAATGATTTGGATTGTTCGAACTCCTTGTTGTTGTATGATGCTAGAGCTTCGTCCCATAACTGCAAATACTCACTGTATTCGTTGAGTTTGCTATAATCATCAATCAACTCATAAATCAATACAGGTTTTTCTTTTCCTTTTCCCACCACAGATGGAAGCTGTCGAAATAAGAAGGTATTTTCTCCGGCAGATTCTTTCGTTGTTTCCGACACAAGTACGCTCACTCCAAAGAACTTTGTCATCGATTCAAGTCATGAACCTAAATTCACAGCATCGCCTATCACCGTGTAGTCAAATCGCTTTTGCGAACCGATATTTCCTACGGTCATTTCACCCGTATTAATTCCAATTCCTATTTGAAGTTTTTCGTCTCCGCGTTCTGCACGCGCTTTATTAAACTCTTCCAACACGCGATTCATTTCAAGCGCTACTTGACAGGCCCTGCGGGCGTGGTCTTTTTGATAGATAGGCGCTCCGAAAATCGCCATGATGGCGTCGCCGATAAATTTGTCAATGGTGCCTTTGTGCGCAAGTATAGCTTCCGACATTCTGCTCAAATAATCATTGAGCATGGCCACAATTTCTTGCGGATCCAATTTTTCAGAATAGGAAGTAAATCCACGGATATCAGAAAAGAGCACCGTCAATTCTTTCTTCTCTCCGCCCAATTGAAGGGAGGATGAATCTTTTGCAATTTGTTCTACAACCTCAGGCGACACATACGTTCCGAAAGCGAATTTCAATCTTCGGCTTTTCTTTTCTCTAATTAAATAAATATAAAGCGAGGTGAGAATATAGCTCAACAAGGTGAGCAACATGACGCTAACAATTGGAAAAATAACTTCGTATTTCGGAAGGATGTACAACACGAAAGCAAATAACTCCACGAATACAAGAACCAATGAGGTGATGAAGCCGATGATAGGTTTGAGAGTGAAAAAAATCATCGTCAATGCAAAGGAAATAATCAATAAATATGGTAGCATTTCAGCTTCGCGAATGTGCTTTATGAATGACTGATTCATCATATTTAAAAATGCGATGGCGTGCACTTCTACTCCAGGCATCTTTTGATCACTGCTCGGCACTGTCTTCAAATCCTGCATTCCCGAGGCGCTGGTGCCGAAGAAGACATATTTATCTTTAAAAAACTCTGCGGGAACGCGTCCATCAATGACTTTGAAAAAACTGATATAGCGTATCTTTTCTTGCTTTCCTGTCCAGTTGATTTTAAATCGGCCTTCTGAATCCAGCGGTATGGTGGCTTTATCGCCAATTTGGAGTGTATTGCCTTTGACTGATACTTCTTCTTCGGAGACTCCTAAATTATCGAGATAGATATAAAAAGGAAAGTTGGCGATATACATGGGCGCCTCAAACACCAAGGGAATTTCATGCAGTAGATAATAATCGCGCACAGTGCCATCGAGTTCTGTTGGCATGGAGATGGTGCCATTGGCTTTTGCAGTGGCAGCAAAATCAGCAATGGGAATCACAGGGTGACTCAATAGTGGTGGCCAAAAGATGCTATCGTTATTGCCTTTGATGAAGCGCAAATAACCGAGCGCATTGGTATCCATCATCACTTCGTATTTCGAATCATCATCGAAAATACTTAGATAGGTTTTGCGCGAATCAAATATGGCTTGTGCAAGTTCTGCATCAGAACTCAATGCCTTGAGTATATCTCGTGAATTCTCAAATCCCTTTTGATAGAGTTTGCGTCGATACACTTCGGGCAATGCGTCATTTTCAGTATATAAATAATCGATTCCGATGCTCTTTGGCTCACCGGATGAAACGTAGTTGATTGCCGCTGCATCGTAGCTCCGCGGCCACAGCTGAGGTCTTCCAAGAGCCTCAATACTGGCATCGTCGATATCGATGATCACAATATCATCGCACGTTACTTTTTGATGACTCTCGTTTTTATCTCTTACCTGAAAAGCCAAATCAGTGATTTGATTTTCCAAACCTCTCAAAGGTGAACGCACCAAACGATCAGAAAAAAATACCAATCCCTCCGTGACACCCACACAGAAGATGGAAAGAATGATAAGCCCCGTAAACCTGCGAAGGATATTCTTTATGCGCACATGAATTACAATTTGGCCAACACTTTCTCAGCGTCAGCTTTCATCGGGTCTTGAGGGTACATCGCAACAAAATTGCTGAATACCTCTTTTGCTTTGATGTTGTTGTTCGACATAATGTATGAATGTCCAAGAGCGAACATCGCAAATGAAGCCATTTCATCTTTTGGTTTTTGCATCAAGAACGCCTGAAGCGCACCAATTGCTTTCGCATATTCTTTATTGTCGTAAAAAGAGTAGGCCTCTTCGAATGAAATTTCTCTATCTTCTTTCCAATACACCACTTCTTTGTCGCGATCTGACGTATCAGCTTCCACTTTATCGCGGCGTATGCCCCCTTCTTCACTGCGCTTGGCCACTGCTTTGGTGTTCACTTTCGCTTTGAAGCCTGTGAATACACCTTCGGTTTCAGCTTTCGCTTTGCTTTGAGAGGCTTTGTGAAGCTCTCCAATGTTAATGTTGGAGTTGGCCCCAACAACGCTTTTAGAGCCATTATTCCAAGCAATTTCCACCATAGCGTTGGCAACGGTGCGCACGCTTTGATCGGCGCTCACTTCCGTTTGAAGCTTCACTGCAGACCATTTATTGTCTTTTCCTAATTCGACTTTCCCTTCGTAATAAATGATTTTACCCAAAGCAGCTGTAGTACTTTGAGCAAATGTCAACGATGTTAATGACATCAAAAGAATGAATGCAATTGTTCTCATTTGAGTTGGCTTTGAAGTGTTAGATAGCTATTGGCTAATTTAGGATTAATTTCCAATGCTTTACTAAAAGATTTTTTTGCTTCCGCTTTATTTCCGGAAATGAGGTAGGATTTACAGATGTTGATTTGAATCTCAGCGTCTTCGGAGTCAAGACTGGCGGCTTGTTGGTAGTATTCAAGGGCTTTGGCTCCATCTCCCTTGAGGTAATACAAATTCCCCAAATTATTTAATGTTACGCTATTGTTAGGACTCAACTCAAGCGCCCCCAAATACACTTTTTGTGCGGCCTCAAGATCGCCGGTTTGGGCTAGGAGTGTACCATATTTATTCTTAACAAAAACATTGTTGGGTTCTGCCACATGTCGATTTTCCAATTCTGTGATTACTCCTTTTTTAATCTTTACCAAAAGCTTGGAAATTTGACTATTGTATTTCACAAGTAAACTTTCTTTTGAAGGCAATTCTGCGGTAAATCCTTGAGGTACATAACTCGAAGGAACATAAACACTGCGTGCCTCAAACAAGGAGACTACTTCTGGGAAATTACCTTGTATCAACTCGTTGTAATAACGCTCAGCTCCTGTTTTCCATGCTGTCATGAATTCTTCATTGCCAATCATTGTAGTTTCCAATGGAATCCAAACGGTATTGTTTTCAATAATGACATCCGAGGCTGTAAGACCGGCTTTCACCAGCTCTTCTGGTCGCAA
>CANGVZ010000289.1 GCA_947457285.1 Flavobacteriales bacterium
CCACAAGTACTCGCAGAAATTCATTGACAAAAAAATACTTCATCATTTCGGACAGCCGCTGAGATATATAACGATAGCCCCAGCCAACAATGTAAGCAATTGCAATAAAAAGCAATGCAAAGAGGATTAATTGAAAAGTCCAAGGTTCATGAAATGAATAATTATAATTGGTATGTTTTACTCCTAAAAGCAAAACAGTGAAATGCGCAATGAACGCGACTCCGATGATTAGAATGAAGTCACCGCTTTTCTTTTTCCAATCATTCAGATATTCCATTGAAAATACAAAGCCCGCTACCGGAGTTCCAAACACAGCGCTGAATCCCGCCGCCACAGCGCATTGAATAATTAGTTTTTTGTCATTTACTATAGATGGAAAAATGCCTTGCAAATACGCACCTATACCGAATGACATCTGAACCGCAGTGCCTTCTCTTCCTGCGCTGCCCCCAAATAGATGCGTAATAAGTGTTCCCAGATAAACCAGAGGAGTGATTGCAGCTTCGCCTTTCTCATCATTGATGCGATAGGATTCTTTGATATGTAAATTGCCTCGTTCCGCCTTCTCACCAAAATTGCGATATAGCCAAACGATTATCAAACCACCTAGAGGAAGAAACCAAATCAGCGAGGAATTATCCTCACGTATAGAGGTAACCATATCCAGCGTCTCAAGAAATACCGCTGTAATGAGTCCAGTAATAACTGCTAGTAAAAAAACTACCCATTTGGTCATGGGGCAAATGTATGAAAGGCGCTAGACCGTCATCACGATGTGATAACCACGAAGCTGTACGTGTTGCAATTCAAAAGTCATACGACCGTGTGCACCGCGATAATCGGCTTTTAACTCTTCCTGGTGATAATGGAATGGGCGAACGATAATATCTTCATTGAACTGCACGTTCTCGCCGAAGAACTTGAATACCGCTTCCTTCACGCTCCATATGATCGTTAGGTATTCGAGATAATACTTTTCGCCTTTAATCTTTTCCAATTCTTTTGGATTGCAAAACTTACCTGCGATCTTTTCAAGCTTCTCATCTGTACCTTGGATGTCGAGCCCAACGGGATGCTCACAGATTACCAAACCCGCTAACTCCCCGCAATGGCTAATGCTAATCCAGCGGCCGTCGCGAAGCATGGGCTTACCCGTTGGCGCAAAATACAACTCACCTTCAGGAGCCACTATTTGAAGTAAAATCCGAGCAATCAGCCATTCCCTTTTGCGCTTCTCCAATTTAATTTTCTTGTCCTCCACTTGCTGTTCCGTTGACATCTTACACAACCCCTCAAGTTCTTCAAGGGTTTCAGAGGCCTTCCAAACAAGAAGGCGCCCCGTGTTGTTATGATTGCTTTGATAAATGAGCAAGGGCATTCGAACAATTTGAGACCGCAAGTGTATGTAGAAATGGCGTTAACAACCAAAGAGTATTTTTTGTACCTTTGCGCCTCGTTTTCAAACGATTATTTTAACAACCAGATAAAATGAGTACTGCAACCACTGTAAAAGTGATGAATTACAAAGTTAAAGACATGAGCCTCGCAGAATGGGGCCGTAAAGAAATCAAACTCGCTGAGGCCGAAATGCCTGGTTTGATGTCACTCCGTAAAGAGTATGGTCCAACCAAGCCATTGAAAGGCGCACGCATCGCAGGGTGTTTGCACATGACCATCCAAACTGCTGTCTTGATTGAGACATTGGTAGAGCTTGGCGCTGATGTGTCATGGAGCTCTTGCAATATTTTCTCAACTCAAGATCATGCCGCTGCTGCTATCGCGGCTGCGGGAATCCCAGTTTTCGCTTGGAAAGGCATGAACAATGAAGAATTTGACTGGTGTATAGAGCAAACGCTCCATGCATTCCCAGACAACCAACCATTGAACATGATTCTTGACGATGGTGGTGACCTCACCAACATGGTGTTCGACAAATACCCTGAGCTCGTTGCAGGTATCCGTGGAATCTCTGAAGAGACTACTACAGGTGTACTTCGCTTGATCGAGCGTGAAAAGAACGGTACTTTGTTGTTGCCAGCTATCAACATCAATGATAGCGTTACAAAGAGCAAATTCGATAACAAATATGGTTGCCGTGAGTCATTGGTAGATGCGCTCCGTCGTGCTACCGACCTTATGATGGCAGGTAAAGTGGCTGTTGTTGCTGGATATGGCGACGTAGGAAAAGGTAGTGCTGATTCACTCCGTCATGCGGGTGTTCGCGTTATCGTTACTGAAATCGATCCAATCTGCGCGCTTCAAGCTGCAATGGAAGGTTATGAAGTGAAGAAGATGGATACTGCTATCAAAGAAGCAGATATCGTGGTAACAGCTACTGGTAACTTCAACATCATCGTTGAGAAGCACTTCCGTGCGATGAAGCACAACGCTGTAGTTTGTAACATTGGTCACTTCGACAACGAAATTGACATGGCTTGGTTGAACGAGAACTACGGTTCTACAAAAGACACCATCAAGCCACAAGTTGACAAGTACACCATCGAAGGAAAAGACATCATTGTATTGGCAGAAGGCCGCTTGGTGAATCTTGGTTGCGCTACTGGTCACCCATCATTCGTGATGAGTAATTCATTCACCAACCAGACTATCGCGCAATTGGAATTGTGGCAAAACCACGAGAAGTACGAAAACAAAGTGTACGTTCTTCCAAAGCATTTGGATGAGAAAGTAGCGATGTTACACCTCGAGAAAATCGGAGTGGAATTGGATGTGTTGACACCTGCACAAGCTGAGTACATCGGCGTGAAGGTAGAAGGACCGTTCAAGTCAGACGCTTACAGATACTAAGACACGGAAAGAAGTACGGAGGGACGAAGCGACGAAGCGACGGAATTTCGGTTCTTATAGTATTTTTCACAATATCAAAACGCTCCATTGGAAACGATGGGGCGTTTTTATTTGGAATTCGGAATTCGAAATTCATAAAGATGAGGCCGACGCTCTTTGTGAAGTATCTTTGGCCTATTAAAACGAATTCATGAATCTTCAAATTTTATCAGAATCTTTCCTCGAAGAATTCAAGGCTATATTTTCAAATAGTCTAGATTCCATCATTGAAGGTTTAGATAAAATCGAAACTCCCGTTGAATATTTCAAATTCTATAACTCCATCTCGAGTGTTTACTCATCCAAAATAGAGGGTGAAGAGATTGACTTTGACAGCTATTTCAAACACAAATTTCTGAGTGTAAAATTTCAGCCTGACTACACAAAGAAATCAGACGACTTATTTAATGCGTACGAGTTTATTTTCAAAAATAAACTCACCTTTGAAAATATGAAGTTAGCACATTCTATCCTAAGCGCCAATTTATTACCACCTTCGCAGCAAGGATTTATCCGAACGAATCCTATGTACGTTATTAATAGCGATGATAAAATAGATTATGTAGCAGCTGAACCAAAAAAATTGCCCGGAGAGTTAACAAAGCTTTTCAATGACATAGAATACCTCTTGTCTGAAAAACTTAGTATGACAGAAGTTCTCTACTTTGCTTCATATATCCACTTGGTTTTTGTAAAAATTCACCCCTTCCAAGATGGTAATGGAAGATCGGCTCGGCTGCTAGAAAAGTGGTTTTTGAGAGAAAAACTTGGAAATAAGGCGACGGCGATTCAATTGGAAAAAAACTATTACTTGAAACTTCAGAGTTACTATTTTAATTTAAGAATACTAGGAATAGACTATGATAATTTAGATTACAGCAAAGCAAGCGCTTTCTTGAAGATGACCGCGAACGGGCTGTTGAATCAATAGGATAGTCAAATCATGAAGTAATCAAGAGAGCACCAACCATAA
>CANGVZ010000290.1 GCA_947457285.1 Flavobacteriales bacterium
ACTGCTTCACGGACACTTAGTCCCTCCTTCCTTTTTTGATTCGCAAACTCGACGATTAAAATTCCATTCTTCGTAACAAGCCCAATCAACATGATCATTCCGATTTCAGAAAAGATGTTTAGCGTAGCGTCAAAAATCCACAAACTCAGCAACGCGCCCGCCAAGGCTAATGGCACTGTAAATAAAATGATCAATGGATCTCTGAAACTCTCAAACTGCGCTGCCAGGATCAGATAAATCAACAACAAGGCCAACAGAAAAGCAAAAGAAGTATTACTTCCACTTTCTTGAAAATCGCGACTGGGGCCGCTTAGTTCAGTAGCAAAAGATTCATCTAACAGCTCGTCTGCAATTCGTTGCATCGCCTGAATTCCTTCACCCAAGGTCTTACCTGGAGCAAGTGAAGCCGAAACAGTGGCAGATTTATAGCGATTGAAATGAAAAATGGTAGGTGGATTGCTCGTTTCAACCACCTCAACAAGATTACTCAATTGAATTAGTTGTCCTCCTGCTGATCGCACATAGAGGTTGGTGAGATCATCGGGAGTATCTCTAAAATCTCTATCCAACTGCCCTATTACTTGATATTGCTTCCCGTCTTTGGTAAAATAGCCAAAGCGAGTACCGCTGAATGCAAGTTGAAGCGTGCTACTGATATCTGCTACACTTACACCCAATTCGGCAGCCTTCAGCCGATTGATGTTGACTTGTAATTCTGGCTTATTAAATTTCAAATTGGCATCTACGTTACCAAAGGTCGCATCCTTGCGTGCGGCATCAAGAAACTGAGGTAGTACTTTTTCAAGCTTTTTAAAATCCAAATTCTGTATTACATATTGCACGGGCAACTGGCTTCCAGCACTGAGAGAAGTGGTGATTGTCTGTTCCTGATTGGGGAAAACGCGCGCCTGAGGCATGCGCTTGAAAATTCTCACCAGTCGATCATATATCTCCTGCTGCGTTGCTTCTCGTTCGTCAGGGTCTTTGAGCAACGTGACAATAAAACCACTATTGGTAGCACCCTGACCTTGAAAACTTGGTGAAGCAATGCCAAAAATCATCCTTGCCTCAGGCACGCTGTCCAATAAAACCGCTGACACTTCAGAAACAAATTGAGATGTGACATCATAATCGGTTCCCTCCGGCAGAGTGAATGGGGAGCGGATAAGAGAACGATCTTCGAGAGGTGCTAACTCGGACTTGAGATTTGAAAAAAGTACCACGATTCCAACCATACACACACCGACAATCGCCAAGCCCAACCACCTGCGATGAAGAAAACTGCCCAGCAATCGGCGGTAACGATCTTCCATTCCTTTAAAGAAGGGCTCGGTTCTCAAATAAAACTTACCATGTTTTGGTGCCCCGCCTTTCGTTAATTTCAAATTCAACACAGGTGTCAAGGTCAGAGAAACGACTGCGGATATTAATACTGCTCCCGCTAGCACAATCCCAAACTCTCGAAACAATCTTCCTGTAAAGCCTTCCAAAAAAATTACAGGGATAAATACAACAGCAAGGGTAATGGACGTAGAGATCACTGCAAAGAAAATCTCTTGCACGCCAAGGCGTACAGCAGTCCATTTGTCCATTCCTTCCTCCATTTTTTTGTAGATGTTTTCGGTCACTACTATCCCATCATCAACTACGAGGCCTGTGGCCAATACAATGGCCAGTAGCGTTAATACATTGATTGAAAAACCAAACGCATACATAATAAAGAAAGCACCAATCAAGGAAACGGGAATATCCACTAAAGGCCTCAATGCGATACTCCAATTTCGAAAGAAGGCATAAACAATGAGCACTACCAATATCAAAGCAATGATCAAGGTTTCTTCTACCTCCGTAATCGCTCGTCTAACAAACTTAGCCTTATCAATACCAATGTCGACATTGATATCGTCGGGCACCTCACTTTTGATCATCTCATATCTTCTAAAAAACTCATCAGCGATATCGATATAATTCGAGCCTGGTTGAGGAATGATAGCAAGAGATACGTTGAAGACATTATTTTTTCTCGCCGAAGTTTCTTCAATTTCGGGACCTACCTCTGCTAGACCTATGTCTTTAAATTGAATGGTGCGACCGCCAACATTTTTGATAATTAAATTATTGAAGTCCTCCTCAGAAGTCAATCTTCCAAAAGTTTTCACATTGAGCTCCGTAGTGGTGCCTCTCACCTTTCCCGCTGGCAATTCGATATTCTCTCTGTTCAATGCGTTGAGCACATCTTGCATGGTGAGACCAACGGAAGATAACAAATACGGATTGATCCATAATCTCATGGAAGTGCGCTTCAATCCGTAGATTTGAACTTGTGATACGCCAGGGATGGATTGAATTTTTTCCAGCAAAACATTTTCCGCATAATCACTCAGCTCAGTAATACTTCTTGTGGTGCTTTGAATAGGCATGAAAATAATCGGGTCGCCGCTTGCATCCGCCTTCGCAACAACGGGAGGACTATCAATATCCTGAGGCAAATTGCGCTGCGCTTGCGCCACTTTATCTCTTACATCGTTTGCAGCCTGTTCTAGATCTGTGTTTAAATCAAATTCGACTGTAATCACAGAATTACCTAAGGAAGAAGATGAAGAAATACTTTTGATTCCTTGAATTCCATTTATAGATTTTTCTAAAGGCTCCGTGATTTGAGACTCAATAATATCGGCATTCGCTCCGGTATAAAAAGTGCGAACTGTAATGTTTGGAGGGTCAATAGCCGGAAACTCTCTGACACCTAGAAAGCGATAACCTATAGCACCAAAAATGATGATGACAATATTGATTACAATGGCAAATACAGGCCTCTTGATGGCTATTTCAGAAAACTTCATGGCTGACTCACGATTTTTGCAACACGCACTGGTGCTCCCGGTTTAAGAAATAAAATACCCGTGGTAGCGATGGTATCAGCAATACTCAACCCGGAGAGTATCTCTATATCATTTGCCATGCGTTGACCAGTTTGCACTTCAACAAATTGTGCAACACCAGATTTCACTGCCACTGCGAATTTGCTGCGCCCTTGAGGAATAATACATTGTGTAGGAATAAATATGGACTCTCGCTCTCCTCCCAGTGTAGCTTGAACCTCTACGAAAGCACCGGGTAGAACGCCATCATTTCTTTCTACTTGGGCTTGTACGCGCAGTGCGCGTGTCCCCTCGTCAATAGCGCTTTCAGTTGCAATTACTTTAGCCTTACGAGTAAGAGTATCTCCTTGATTGGAGAATGAAATCTCCATTCCTGTTTTTACTAAAGCCGCATACTTTTCCGCTACATCAAATTCAACTTTGTAAAGTGCATTGCTTCTTAGACTGCATAATCCTTGAGAAGGAGCAACCACTGCACCTTCACTCACATTTCTGAGACCGATGGTTCCGCTGAAAGGAGCTCTGATAATTGTCTTCGACAGATTGGCATCAATTATTGCCAGCTCCGCCATCAGTATGTCAATTTGTGCCAATGATTGATCCAGCTCTTGTCTCGAAACTCCCTCTACCTTTTGCAGACTGGTCAAACGATCAGAGGTTTGCTGAGCCAGTTTGAGTTGCGCCTCCACGCGCGTTTTCTGAGCATTAAGATCACGATCATCCAGTCGAATAAGAACATCACCCTTAGACACTAAGGATCCTTCTTTAAAAGAAATAGAAACAATCTTGCCTGCAATTTCACTCGCTATGACAGTCTGTTCTGCCGCTTTGATGACACCAGATACATTTACGGTATTAATTGCCTTCTTGCTTGAAGCTACCACTACATCAATAGCCAAAGGAGCAGGTTTAGCGACGCCTG
>CANGVZ010000291.1 GCA_947457285.1 Flavobacteriales bacterium
GCCATAAATGGCGTCTCTACAGGGTGTTTCCCCTTGTTCCCAAAATCCCCTGTTCCCTTGTTCCCAAAAACCCCTTGTTCCTTGTTCCCAAAAATCCCCTGTTCCCTTGTTCCCAAAATCCCCTGTTCCCTTGTTCCCAAAATCCCCTGTTCCCTTGTTCCCAAAAATCCCTTGTTCCTTGTTCCCAAAAACCCCTTGTTCCCAAAAACCCCTTGTTCCTTGTTCCCAAAATCCCCTTGTTCCTTGTTCTTCCCCTCCTTGTTCTTTTCTAAAACTTCACTCCCGCCAGCGTTTTCGCTTCTTTGCAGCGTTGGATTTCTTTGTCGAGGGCTTGGCGGCGGATGGTTTCAAATTCTTCGTCGAAAATGAAAAACTTCATCTCTGGAGAGTACTTTACAATGTTGTAAGGTATCTTGGAAATACTTTCATCGAACCCTGGTGGCTGTGGCTCCATGTATGCCACAAGATCGATGGCAAATGTATTTTTCCAAACTTTTCTGGGCACATTTACAGTGAAGACGTCGATGCTTTTGCTAATGTGTCCTTTTTTCTCAAAACGAACCGAATAATGCCCGTTCGCCGGTAGATAAATGATGAACGTTCCATTTTTTTCAGTATTGAAATGGTAAATGTCGTCTTCTTTGCCATGACGAATGATCGATACAAATCCCGATGTTTCCATCGAATCCGTGCTGGACATCATTTGGCCATTGATGGCTACGTATTGACCGAGTGTGTCGGGGAGCAACCATGAGGGTACATCTAGTTGTGCATAGGCGCTCATTGCGACCAACTGCACGATGATAAAGTATAGGTATCTCATATGGCAAATTATTTATGTAATCAAGTGTTAGCCCTTGTTACGAAAATCACTCGCTTAGGTTTATGAGAGAAGTGTGTCAAAACCCACGTCAATATGGGGTTTTGGCGAGTCAGAGTTGTTTTTTGGCATTTCATTCCGACGTGAATGCGTCTTATTCCAAATGTTAAATTTTTTCAGAAAATTCCACGAAATGGAATAGGAATTTGCGAATTTTCGGTATGAAGCATTCCCGAATTGGAATGAGCTGCGATTTGAAGGTATTAGTTTATTTCCTTTTTTTCTCAAAAAAAGCTGTTAGTAGCGCCGCACATTCGGTTTCCAGCACCCCTGCGGTGACTTCAGTCTTCGGGTGAATGATACCTTGCTGATTGTCTTGATGATTCCCAAATTTGCTAAATCCACGTTTTTGATCGTAGGCTCCAAAAACAATGCGAGCGATGCGTGTATTATACGCCGCTCCGGCGCACATAACACACGGTTCGAGAGTTACATAGAGGGTGCATTCATGGAGTGATTTTCCGCCCAGAAATTCAGACGCAGCGGTAAAGGCCTGCATCTCCGCATGGGCAGTGAAGTCGTGTAGTTTTTCCACCAGATTATACCCGCGAGCAATGATTTGATCTTGACAGACGATGACACAGCCAATTGGAACTTCGTCGTGTCCTTCGGCAATTATGGCTTCTTTAATCGCCATGCGCATGTAGCGTTCGTCTTTTTCGGTTTGTGTCATGTGCGTACGCGAACGTATTTGATGATTCTATTTTCTTTCATCCACATCTGCTCATAGAATGTGCGGATATTGAGGATATCTTGCATCTCGGGTGTCTGCTGGTGATAATACTCTCCATAGACGTCAAAGCTGTGTGTCTCGAGCGTACATCCGGCAGCAGGCAATTCTTGCAATGCTTTTTCATATACACCTGGATTGTCATGCTTTATGTGGATCAATGCGCCAGGCTTTAAAAATTTACGGTACTTTTCCAAATACCACGGAGAAGTGATTCGTCGGTTGCCTTCATAATCCAGAGGCTGCGGATCGCTGAAAGTGAGCCATATTTCATCGACTTCATTTGTGCCAAAATAGGCTTCGATAAATTCGATGCGCGTTCTTAAAAAGGCAACGTTGGTGAGGTTTTCCTGCAATGCTTCTTTAGCTCCTTTATGAAAACGATGGCCCTTTACATCAATACCGATAAAGTTTTTGTTGGGAAATCTTCTGGCCAGGCCCACGGTATATTCACCTTTGCCACAGCCGAGTTCAAGCACAATGGGATTGTCATTATGAAATACTTTTTCACGCCATTCACCCTTCATGTAGGTGAGGCCATGCTTGATTACATCGTGCAGTGGTGGCTGATGGACGTTGGGGAACGTCTCATTTTCAGCCCATTTTTTTAACTTGTCTTTTCCCATAAACGGCGCAAAATTACCGCAAAGCGGTCTAATTTAATGCACTGATATTTTTAACCTTCTTTATTCGATATTCGCAGGCGATGTCGGAGTCGAAAAAAATATTGATTGTACCGCTTGATTGGGGAATAGGTCATGCGGCTCGATGTATCCCCATTATTCGCAGACACCTCGCGGCAGGAGATCAAGTGGAGTTGGCATCTAATGGGCGTTCTAAAGCTTTACTGCAATTCCATTTTCCAAATTTAAAATTCCTCCCTGACCCGCCCGATTACCGCATACATTACAGCAATCAACTGCCTTTTTTATTGAAAGTGGGAAGTCAAATTCCGCGGATTCTATCAACTATTTCCAAGGAAAATCGTTGGTTGAATGATCAACTCGAAAAATCGAATTATGATTTAATCATTAGTGATAACCGTTATGGACTTTATGCGGCTTCAACAAAGTCTGTTATTATCACTCATCAAACGGCGCCAATCGTGCCATCCATAGGGCGTTCGCTCGTGCACAAGTATATTCGTCATTGGTGTGAACGTTTTGATGAAACATGGATTCCCGATTTAGAACCGATCGAACGTTCATTCGGTGGCCAGTTATCACATGGTAATCTACCGTCGAACGCACGATACATCGGATTGCTTTCGCGTTTTAGTGATGTTGCAAAACCCGCTGCTGATGAGACCTTTCAGCATTTGGCTGTAATCAGTGGGCCTGAACCTACAAGGTCACAATTCGAGAACATGCTTTTTAATTTTTTTCAAGAAAAAAATGAAACAGCGCTTATCGTCAGTGGCAAACCTGAGGTGCACGAGGATAAGGTGATAGGCAAAGTGCGCGTGGTATCAAGCATTTCAGACAATGATTTAATGGCGTATGCAGCGGGAGCCAAGCGTATCTACGCACGTAGCGGCTATTCATCCATTATGGATTTTGCTGCACTTGATGTATTAAATAAAGTTATTTGGTATCCAACAAAAGGGCAGACGGAACAAGTATATCTGGCCTCTCGATTGAAGCGATGATTAATCCTCCTCGGTGACTTCTACTTTCTTGGGCTCAATCTTTCCGATGATTTTGAATTCAGTTCGGCGATTTTTTTGTCTTCCTGCTTCGTTATCGCTGCCGTCGGGGTTTTCGTTTGGCGCAATAGGATTGCTTTCTCCGTATCCTTTTGCCTTGAGTCGTTTCGGATCAATCCCTTTCGAAGTAAGATATTTTACAACGCTTTCAGCCCGTTGTTGTGAGAGGGTTTTATTATACTCAGCGGTCCCTTTGCTATCGGTGTGCGAACCAATTTCAATTTGAATGGTCGGGTTTTCTTGCAACACTTTTATGAGTGCATTGTCGAGTTCTTTCTTAGCATTTTCTGTGAGGTTGGGAGAATTAAAGTCATACTCAATATTGTTTATAATGAGTTGTTCTGAGGTGCTCTGTGTAAGACCGACAAATTTTGAAATGCGCTGTGAGCCTGACATTCCAGTGGTATTGATAAAAATGTCATTATTCAAATATCCATCTTTTCGCAGCTCAATACGGTATTCTTTGTCTGGTTCCAAGTCCCC
>CANGVZ010000292.1 GCA_947457285.1 Flavobacteriales bacterium
CACTAGCAGAGACACCAACTCGTGGTGAAAATGTTTGATAAAAAAATGGTCTCCCGGTACAACTCGTAGTATAAATCGCTCGGTGGTTTCACAGGCCCAACTTTCTCCTTCTCCTCGGGTGATATCCTCCTGGTCACCAATCACACAAGTAATAGGAATGTCGAATGGATTAGAAGGTAAATATCGATAGTGGTCAATGACTTGAAAATCCGCACGGATTATCGGCTCAAAAAAATCCATCACACTTTCATCTTCCAAAATATCTGGTGGGCACCCTCCTAGCGATTTAAGTTTATCCATAAACTCCTTTTTGGGGAGATCATGATATATCTCTTCGCGACTTCGGGACGAGGGACCAACACTTCCTGTGACAAATAGATGCAAAGGCATCTTCCGTTTGGTTCGTTGCAGCTCTTTTACGACAAGGTATCCCAATAGCCCCCCCATACTATGCCCATAGATGACAAAGGAAGATGTGAGGAAGGGTTCAATCCATCTCATGGCATCTACAACAAGCAATCTCATATCTGTTATCAATGCCTCGCGGATGCGGAGTCCTCTACCGGGCGGTTCATAGGTTTGCATCGTGAATGAATTTGGCAAATGTTGCGTAAAGGATGAAAATGAATATTTGTTACCTCCTGCGAATGGGAAACAAAGAATCTTAATCGGATATTTCATACACCTATTATTACATTGCCACTTGATGCTTTTCAAACAGAAGTTCCTTTTCGCCAAAAAGCCGTTCTGCTGTCAAACCCCGATCGCGGCAGGCGGCAATAAGTTTGTCGGACTGAATGATTGGGTTTGACTCTGGGGTATATTTAATGCTACTAATGAATTCGAGCCATGGCTCCTGCCCCATTGCATAGACGTAAATTTCATTTGGTTGAAATACGTTAACAAGTTCCATCCCCCTTTCAAAATTAGATCCCGCTAGTCGGCGGGAGTTATCCTTTTCACGTGAAATTGGTTCTGTCAGCAGAGGTCCATATAGCCACGTCAATGGAGCCCCATCGCACTCCATTCCGAGAAATAAAATATTAATTACGCCCATCAATGCCTGGACATTTCTATACACTTCTGTTTGTATATTACAGGAGTCAGCAGCAAATAACATCTTAAAATCCCCAATCTTGACATGATGACAAATCTTCGATCGGATATCAATATCACAGTGTTCGCCCAGAAAAGGCAGACCGGTAATTTCACACTCCCCAATTCGGATAGACTCCATCTCCCCTAACTCAAACACATTACTAAACCCGATTTGTTGAAACATGAGTTTGAGATTGGGATCTTGAAGAGTTCCGCCATACGTTTTTGGAACAATGATATTCTTGATTTTATGCCGCAAAGGCAGAAGTGTTTCAAAAAGAATATGATCCTGATGGTTATGGGTGATTAATACAAAATCAATTTGATCTGGCAAATCAATGTCAGAAAATCGGTTGACCTCAGTCTGATATCCATAATAGCTGATAAGTGGATCCAACAGAATACTTATTTCCCTAGTCTCGACTAAAATACATGCGTGTCCGAAATATCGCATCCGTATTTTGTCTCCTTCATATTTGCGGTAAGGAGTCGGCTCTTCGGTTGTAAAGAAACTATTGAATAGAGGCAACTCTTGCGTTGCAAGCCCCAACTGAAGGCGGATATCTTCCAGAAGTGCCGGGTTGCGTTTCATTGCACTAAGTTGATCAATGACAGGATTATCAAAGGCTATTGGCACATTCAAAACTCCTTCCATAGCAATACGCGGAGTACTTAGCACAAACGGACGTTCATCGTTATTGGTCATCCATAGTGCGAGACTTTGTGATGCCCGTCGATAAAATTCACTGTGGTATAGAAGCGGTTCGAAAAGTCTGTATGAGGGATGATTATTCAAGTCATAAAATAACTCCACATACCCTTTTAATATGGGTGGTATCTTCTGATATAGTGGTTCCAATGAGAATCCATGTGCCTCCGTCTTTAGAATTTTGTCCATTTCCTTCAAAGCCCGAGCAAATTCCAAAATTTTCGCTTGCGTGGTAAGGGTATTCTCCTTCAGTGCTTTGATGTCTTCTACCCGCTTGCCTCCTAAATCCATAAAAGGTCCTCCCTTCATTTTCGGGTTTTTTACTGCGGCAGCATGGATGTGGGGGGCCTGAATATAACTGTCCATAATCTTGATGTGACGTTCAATGAAATTCATTGCTGCTGTTGCAGGTGAAATCAGATGAGGCCAGGCATACCATTGGTCAACCAATGGTTCGATTACTACATTAGGTTTAAGATAAACCAGCTGATCATTGTTCATAGCAAATCAAATTTTGTGGTACACTAATTAAATCTTAATATCTGTCTCGTGCGCATAATCGACCACCTTTCCATATTCAAACTTGACTATGCGATCGGCGCAACTGAAATACTTATCATCATGAGTAATTGCAATAATGGTCTTACCCTCCTTCCTCAGAAGAGGTAATAACTCGAAGTAAAAAAAATTTCGAAATTCAGGATCTTGTTCGGCGGCCCATTCGTCCAACACGAGTATGGGCTTATCTTCCAGAAGCGCGTTCATTAAAGCAAGGCGTTTGCGTTGACCCGAAGAAAGGTCTCCATCAATTCTTGCTTCACCATTTTGAAAAGATATAACTTTTTCCAGTCGCATTAGTTTCGTGAGATAACCTAAACGATCTGCCTGCCTATTCATGTCGATACTACTGTAGTTCTCGGTAAAAAGATACGGGTCGGAAAAAACTACGGCAACCTGTCGTTTCAAATTGTCCTCTCGAACAACGAAGCTGTTAACCATAATGTCTCCATCATGAGGCGTATATAGCCCGACTAATAATTTAACGAAGGTGCTTTTGCCGCTTCCATTTCCTCCAATTATAAAAACAATCTCCCCATGATGAATGGAGAAATCAACGGGACCAAAACAAAATGGATCACGTGCTACCCCCGCCTCATACTGATAGGTAACACCGTTCACATAAAGGCTATCAAACGACCCTACAGCCGACACTTCATCGACTATTTCCGGCCTGAGTTTCGCCTCAAGCATTTGATTAAAATTTGTGAGCCGTTGTATTGCGATTTTTATGTTGGAAAATGCCGGAAAAACAGAAATCAAGGTGCTAACGGATCCCATCATAAAAAGAATAGAGAGAATAAATACTGAAAGATCACCCATGCCGACTGCAAATGCGCGAGGCAAGAGAAACAGAATTACTCCGATGATTGCATACCAACTGTAAGAGCCGATTAGTTCATTGTTCATGTACATTACCGATGTAGTAACATTTATGTCTTTGGAGGAAAGTCGGTTACCAATTAAATAATGAGATACAATGGTTTGAGATCGTGAGGGATCAGATTTAATTTCACGGAATCCCAAAAGAAAATCATTTAGATAACGGTAATAAGCATCCTGCAGGTCACGCAGAATATTTAATTGCTTCTCAATTCTGGCGTTCTTAACCAGATAGAGAATTAGTAATAATATCATCGGAGCAAGCAACAACATTGTCGCATATCCCGAAACCCACGTCATATAACCAAAACTTCCGATGACAATCACAGAAGCGTTAAGTAAACTCATCACCATCCCAGGAATACGCGCAAGAGTGCGTGTGTCGTTGATCGCGGTAAATACCCGTTCGCTTCCAAGCTTTTCAAATGACTCATAGTTGGAAGATTTGAGTTTCTCCAAGATGTTTGTCTCAAATGTCAGCACGATATCGTTAGTGATTTTGATGAGGTATACCTGAACCCAATAATTCA
>CANGVZ010000293.1 GCA_947457285.1 Flavobacteriales bacterium
TGTTTTCTCTGGCCAAAAGATGATTATTCACCATGGTGCTGTATACGTTTAGTTGAATGCTCACCGCAGCGACGATCACAACTCCAAAAATCACCATACGGGTATTCGACCGAAGGTATAATGCCGCTAAAACAACCAAAAAGAATATCGATTGAAAAACCACCCTTCCTTCCATTGACAACTTGGGCATTCCATCCTTACTTTGAAACTCCTCCCAAACCTTTAAAATCATCGTTTTATCTATAAAACCGATGTTTTTCAGAATTAGGAAAAAAAACGGAATTGCAGTTAGGATAAGGAAAAACCGTCTTTTTTTATGCATTAACATAAAAAAATAGCTCAATCCATTTGCGGCAATAAGAATGAAAAAAGTAACAGCGATGAATCGAAAAATTGACGGGTGTCGAAACAATCCCATAGCCGGAAGGTGGGCAAGCCACATTCTCAACGGAGTATAAGCGCCCAGAGCTGCTATCATGAGCAAGACCGCTACTGCAAGATAGAACCACTCTCTCGATTTCTTTTCACCACGGAAAAGCCAAACGGTAAAACCCAATAAAAACGTGAGCCCCATGAAGAAGTTGATCATAGAGAAATCACTTCCCCACTCCACCCCTTCTCTCGTGCCCACTGCATAAGGGGTAAGTACAGAAAGATAAGCTTTTGGAGGAAATGGATTTTCTGTTATTCGTTTTTCATTTAATCCTGCTGTTCGAGTTATTTCATTGTAGGTCTCAAAAGACGCCATTACGGGAAAAGCGCACACTGTCGCGGTAGGAAGAGCACACTTGAGCAGAAAATGGCGTAAAGATTTAGCCGTGTCTTGTTTTTTCTCAATAAAAAACTTCTTGAGAAAAAAAAGGAAGCCTACGCCTACGAGCACATATCCCCCGATGATGACCACACCTGGATAGGACCCTGACAAAAACATAAAGCTGGTTAAGGCCAATTCAGTGGCATTTTTATAAGACGGCGCGCTCAATGCCTTCAGCAGCGCCTGATAAACTAACGGGAACCACGCCATTCCAATTAAAAAAGCATAGTTCTGTGCGTTGCTCATGAATATTCCGTTGCTCATGAATGCTATTCCACAACACCACGCGACGCCTACAGAATATCCATGATAGCGCACAAGACGGTGCATGCCATAACCTGCAAGGAAAATGTGAAAACAGAATTCAAAATTCAGAGCATAAAAATCGTAACCATAGAGCAGTGAGATTATCCATACTATAGGATAAAGTGCTCCTGTATCCGGATCAGCATGCAAAGGGAAACCCAAGTGCTGATAAGCGCTCCACCAAGGCCATTCACCTGCGTTGATGGCATCGCTCACATTGATTCGCCAGGGCAAAAAACAATCAATCGCGTCCCATTTGAGGGGATTTTGAAAAAATCCTATTTGAGGAAAAAGTAAAAAGGCAAGAACGAAGTAGGCAGACAAAGTACCAATGTTCGATGACAAAAACTTTTGAACTTTTTCCATAAAAGAGAAAAAAAAGAGCCCGACATTCGACATGCGGGCTCATTTATATTTTAAATCATTACTGATTATTGATTCACGTACAACAACTCCTTGGCTGTTTTGACAACGTCAGCCACTTGTGGCAACGAAGCCTCAATAAGGGTAGTTGCAAAAGCGAAAGGAGTATCTGTTTGAGTGAGACGGCGGATAGGAGCATCGAGATAATCGAAAGCGTGACGTTGCACACGATAAGCAACTTCAGTGCTTATGCTCGCCACTGGCCAGCTTTCTTCAACGATGATGAGACGATTTGTTTTCTTCACAGAATTGACGATGGTGTCAATATCAAGTGGGCGAATTGTACGCAAGTCAATCACTTCAGCGCTAATACCTTCCTTGGCTAGTTCTTCTGCTCCGGCAAGTGCAGTCTTCATGATTTTACCAAAAGAAACGATGGTAACATCAGTACCCTCGCGCTTGATATCAGCAACACCAATTGGAATGATATATTCACCATCTGGCACCATGCCTTTGTCTCCGTACATCTTTTCAGATTCCATAAATACAACAGGATCGTTGTCACGGATGGCAGCCTTGAGCAAGCCTTTCGCATCGTATGGATTTGAGGGGGTAATCACCTTCAAACCTGGGAAGTGAGCATAAAAGGCTTCGAAGCTTTGGCTGTGCGTAGCTGCGAGCTGACCTGCTTGTCCGTTAGGACCTCTGAACACGATAGGCACAGAGAATTGACCACCTGACATTTGTAGCATTTTCGCCGCAGAGTTGATGATTTGGTCTGCTGCGAGAATCGCAAAGTTCCAGGTCATAAATTCTACGATTGGTCTCAAGCCATTCATGGCAGCTCCAACAGCGATCCCAGAAAAACCGAGCTCCGCGATGGGGGTATCGATTACTCTTTTTGGACCGAATTCATCCAACATACCTTTTGAAGCTTTGTAAGCTCCATTGTATTCCGCCACCTCTTCGCCTAGAAGGAAGACGCTTTCATCGCGACGCATCTCTTCTGACATCGCTTCACAAATTGCCTCTCTGAACTGAATTTCTCTCATGTTGTTATAAATGTGGGTGCGAAAATAAGCATTCGTAATTACTTTCGCATCCCGAATACATAAAAAGCATTTCAATGAAAATACTCGTATGTATCAGCAAAGCACCTGATACCACCTCAAAAATCGCCTTCACCGAAGGAAACACGAAGTTCGATGAGAATGGCGTGCAGTTTATTGTAAACCCATACGATGAGTGGTATGCACTCGTTAGAGCTTTGGAAATCAAAGAAGCACAGGGTGGGAATGTTACCATTTTATCTGTTGGAGCAGCAGATTATGAGCCTGTTATTAGAAAGGCACTCGCAATTGGAGCCGATGATGCTGTACGTATCGATGCACCAGAAAGCGATTCATTGTATGTAGCAAAGCAGATTGCTGCTTATGCAAAGGACAAAGGCTTCGACATCATCATGTGCGGAAAAGAGACCATCAACTATAATGGTTCTGTTGTGCCTGGGATGATTGCTGAATTGTTGGATATTCCTTACATTCCACTTGCAACAAAGTTGGATGTAGCTGGTGGAGTATCTACCATTCATCGCGAAATAGCAGGTGGCGAAGAGGTGGTGGAAGTAAGCGGTCCTTACGTACTGAGCGCAGCAAAAGGAATGGCAGAACAGCGTATTCCTAATATGCGTGGTATCATGGCAGCGCGCACCAAGCCTCTCAATGTTGTGACTGCAGCTTCCGTAGAAACTTCTACCGAAGTGAAAGCATATAGCTTGCCTGCTGCCAAAGGAGCTTGCAAGTACATTGATGTAGAAAATGCAGGAGACCTCATTCGCATCCTCCACGAAGAAGCTAAAGTGATTTAACCTAAAAAAATTAAAGAGATGTCAGTATTAATATTTGCCGATAATCATCACGGAAAATTCCCAAAAAGCAGCCTCGAAGCAGTGAGCTATGGCGCGCAACTCGCTGAGAAACTCGGAGTAAAAGCCACCGCTCTTACCATAGGTACAATCAATGGTGACGGAGGATTGGGAAGTGCAGGTGCTGCTAAAGTTCTCAATGCAGCTTCTGTAAATACAACGGACTCACAACAACTGACTCGCCTTGTGATAGCTGCGGCTGCGCAAGAAGGAGCTTCAGTAATCATCTTTACGCATGATATTTCAGGAAAACTAATCGCGCCACGCGTTGCCGCGCGTATGGACGCGGGGTTAGTACCTGGTGCCATTGCATTGCCTGAAACCGCAGGCGGATTTACAGTTAGAAA
>CANGVZ010000294.1 GCA_947457285.1 Flavobacteriales bacterium
ATGACCCAACGGATTTAGGCTTTTTACAGGCAAATAATAGTATGAACTATTATGTTTGGACGTCCTATAACATTTTCAAACCCTTTTGGAAGCTGAATAATCTCAGTACCACCTTTACTTTCAACTATAATCAGTTATACAAGCCTAATGTCTTCACCGACATGATGTTCAATTGGGAGAGATTTCTCAATACTAAAAAATTCACCACATACTTCTTAAACATCTCAGCAGGACCTGTTAGAGGTATGGACTATTTTGAGCCTCGTACCGAGGGGATGAAGTTTGTGACCTATACATGGCAATATTTAGGAGGTTGGATTAGTACTGATTACCGAAAACCTTTGGCAATTGATGCGGGAGGTGGTATTGCGACGTTTGAGAATGAAGGCAGGCTTGAATGGGATGTGCGTTTTTCGCCGCGAATGCGTTTTAGCGATAAGCTATTTGTGGTGTATCGTTATCAGCTCACCAATCATGATGGAGATTTGGGCTTCGCCAATCGCGCCGATGATGGACGTCCAATATTTGGCAAAAGAAAGGTCGTTTCTCATACCAACACATTGACAGTGAATTATGCTTTCAATCCGCTTATGACAGTGCTCTGCAGAGTGCGTCATTATTGGGGATATTCCAAGTACAGTGAGTTTTATGATCTCGATGAGAATGGTTTACTTATTCCAACTGATTTTCAGGGGTTTGTGAATGAGTTTGGGGAAAGTATCTCCCATAGCAATAGCGACCGAAATTTTAACACATTCACCATAGATCTTATATACCGATGGATTTTTGTTCCGGGAAGTGAGGTAAACATTGTTTGGAAAAATGATATTACTAAAGGTGAGTTCGGAGTGCCCATTCCACGGAGCTTGCGTGAGGATTTTGAGTACACACTAGGACTTCCGCAGACCAACAATTTTAGCATTCGGGTACTCTATTTCTTAGATTATCACCAGTTAAAGCCCAAAAAAATAAAGGGTTGATGCAACCATCTTTTTCCCCTTTGAGTTATTATTGATGTATGGAGGAAATCAAGGGCATAATCGAGGGTTGTGTTCGGGGCGAAAAACGCGCTCAGGACGCACTGTATAAGAAGTATGCTTCCTTGCTCTACGGAATATGTCTTCGCTACGCCAAAAATAAAATGGAGGCGGAGGATGTGCTCCAGGAGGTGTTTGTGAAAATATACAACAACATCCATACCTACCACAATGATGGAAGTTTTGAAGGTTGGTTGAGAAGAATAGCGGTAAACACGAGTATCACGCAATATCGCAAAAATTTGAAGCATGCCTACCAAGAAGATGTGGATGACTTAGTAAAGTCCAAAAATGACCCGATTGAAGTAGAGGATTTGGAGTTTACAGCAGAAGAAATGATGCTCTGCATCAATAGACTGCCAGCAGGATATAAGACAGTGTTCAACCTTTATGTAATTGAAGGTTTTATGCATAAAGAAATAGCAGATATGTTGGAAATAGATGTTAATACTTCTAAGTCTCAACTATCAAGAGCTAAAACGTACTTACAAAGAGAATTAGCAGAAATCAGTAAAATCAAAACGATTGGATGATGAGTGAGGATTTGTTTTTTAATAAAGTAAAAGAAACCATGCATGGTTATGCGCCTGAGGTGCCAGCCAGTGCGTATAGCGGAATGCGAAAGAAATATGCGAAAAGCAAGTTTTTTTCATGGAACGCATCTACGCTCAATGTATGGTATGTAGCGTTGGTTGCAGTGATGGGTGCTGTTGTGTTTAGCACTTGTGTCGACACAGAAATGACAGCCTCAAAGGCTGGTTCCATTAATGTTGAAACAGAAATGCTTCCAGCACAAGTTTCAAGCGAGAAGACGTTGGTTTCCGTTCAAGAAAACGCAAGCAAGCCTGCTGAAACAGTTTTCCAACACTACAAAGGCGAGCCCTGTCAATCTCCGTCTTCATTAGTGGAGGTGAATAGAGATGTAACGTTGGAGCCGCAGGCAGTGGTTGATACCAAATGTGTTGAAGTCATTGCAGGTGAAGCCGAGCCATCGAGCGCGGATACCAAGGATACCACACCAGTCGAGCAGACTAAAGTGGAGTCAGCTCCAAGGAAGCAGACCAGAAAACTTAAGGCTCCTGTTTATAAGGATAAGTAATAATTAAATGTACCACCTATATTAGCCCGAAGTAATTGCGAACTCGGGATGAATACTATGTCAGGTGTGAAACCAAAGGTGAGAGGCAATGCGACGTTAGTCGCATTGCTTTTTATTTTATGTATTCCCCTGATTGGTCAAGCTTCCATAACATTTCACAGAGATACTATCATCATCGGCAATGAGGTGGTAGAAGTGGAGGTCGATGATGTCATCACAGACACAGACTCGCTTCGCAAAGCCGCGCGAGACGATATCAAGAAGAAGAAAAAAATGATTATTGGTGGACTCCATCTGCACGGTGGGCCGGCAATGGCTTTTTCTACACTTGAATGGAATAATCCAGGATTCGAATCCATAAACGAATTTGTTGGAAAATCATCAAATATTTCCTTTGGTTTTGTGGCGGGAGCCGATCTGAGCATGTACTTCACTTCCTACTTCGGTATTCGCGCGGGAGTGGCTGTTTCAAACGTTTCTACGAGCGTCTACTCGATAGATCAACTTGATTTGTCACCTGATAGTATTCGAAATTCATTTGAATTTATAAATGATGAAATCATAGAAAATTCAACCATATTTATTTCACCAGGTTTTGAAGAAAGAACAAAATCGATAGGCTTTTCAGATGAACGATGGCGCTATCGAGTTTTAGACATACCAATCACATGTGTATTTAGTCCAGGAATCAATATTAGTGAGCGCATCACGGGCACTTTTGAAATTGGAGGAATCATGAGGGTTACCACGCCGCTGGAGGTTCCACAATTTATCGACTTTATCAGCGAGGATGGTGATTTTGAGCGGATACCAACGCTTGAAAACCAGGCTGCCAAGAGCACTTTTCTGATTACAGGTGCGGCATGTATCACATATAAAATCAACAAGGGGTGGTGGCTCGAATCGAGAACTTCTGTAATCTCCAGACAACGCGATCTTTATAATTCTAGCATCGCGAGCTGGAACGCAGCCAATTTGAGATTGGAATTTGGCGTGGTGCGCGTGTTTAATTGGAATAAGCCCAAATCAATTTTCTTAACAAAGTAGACAACTTTTGGGGAATTGTTAACGTCAACGAAGAAATTTAACCAACCTAGCTCCTATTTATTTATATTTACCTCAATAAATTACGAGTGAAAAGGATTCTCCAAATACTAACCTTGATGATATTGTCAAGCGCAAGCTTCGGGCAATTGCTCAATCCTGGATTTGAGAATTATGTCGGTTTGCCTGATAATACGGGTCAGTTTAGTAAATGTATTGGTTGGTCCAATGCGGGAAGCACCTTGGGTTCACCCGATTATTTTCATTATTCTGCCAGTGCTTCGGCAGATTTACCTACCACACCACTTGCAGAGGTGAATGCCCATGAAGGCAACGCAGTTATGGGATTCTGCGCTACGGGAGCAGCCGGTACGAATTTTAGAGAATATGTCTCCACCGAATTCGTAGAGCCTCTCGAAATCGGAAAAGAATATCTTTTGGTTTTCAGAATCACAAACGGTCAAAAGACTAGTGTGTCGACCTCTGGACTAGCCGCCTCAAATCTCAGCGTATTATTCAGCACCTTTCAGCCAACACAATCTGGCACTGGAGTAATCATTGCAA
>CANGVZ010000295.1 GCA_947457285.1 Flavobacteriales bacterium
AGTTTATAAAGAAATAATACCAACCAAAACCAATAACCGCTTACTAATTAGAGGCTGTCCGATTTCGGTCAGCCTCTTTTTGTGTTAAAATATTTCGTATTTTGCAGTCAATATGACTAACCTAGCTAAATGGACATACTCGGTTACCTTCATCCTCTTTGCTTTTATCGCGCTATCATCTTGTAATAACAATGATGATGAGAGTTCTCTACAAATACCAGCACCCGTTTATTATGATTTAGATTCAATCAAGGCTCGTGGAAAGTTGATTCTCATTACTGAAAATGGACCTACCACTTACTATCAATACCGCGGACAAGGAAGGGGCTTTGATTATGATCTTGTTGCTGCTTTCGCCAAATCCATCGGGGTGAAACTTGAGATTCGAATCCTAGATGACGTAGACAAAATGTTTGCTCACCTCAATAGAGGCGAAGGAGATATCATCGCGTCAAATCTTACAATCACAGAAGATAGAAAGAAGTTTGTACGCTTTAGTTCGCCAGTATATCAAACGAGACAAATGTTGGTTCAAAAAAAAATGGATCCATTAAAGCCCGATTCGACCATCGAGATATTAAAAGATTCCCTGGCTTTGAAAGAAAAAAATATCTGGGTACACCGTTATTCCTCTTTTTATACCCGATTAAAAGAAATAGAAACAAACAATAATTTCGATATCAACATACATGAAGCTCCTGGGGAAATAAGCACAGAAGATATGATTCGGCTTACTGCTTCTGGTGAAATAGAACGAACCATTACCGACGAAAACCTCGCAATACTTCAACAACTGGATTACCCAGAGCTGGACATGTCAATCCCCGTGAGCAATCCACAATCAATAGGTTGGGCGGTAAGGAAAAACGCGCCGAATCTGGAAAAGGCGATCAATGAATGGCTGGAGAGCAAAAACGGAAAGAAAAAGGTCACCAAAACTTTTGACAAATACTTTAAAATCGAAAGCTACTATGGTTACAAAGGCCCTTACCAACTGCCTCAACTAGGCCCTGGTAAGATTTCTCCATATGATTCTCTTTTTAAAAAATATGCACCTGAGATCAAATGGGACTGGAGACTTCTGGCCGCACTGTGCTATCAAGAATCTCGCTTCAATCCTGAGGCTGTTTCTTGGAGCGGCGCCTTTGGCCTGATGCAGCTTATGCCCGAAACAGCTGCGCGTTTTGATTGTGATACGTCACAACTCGTGGAGCCCAACATCCGTGCAGGAGTCAAGTATATTCAGCATCTCGAGCGTTATTGGAAAGATCGGATTCCAAATCCAGAAGAACGCAGGAAGTTCATACTGGCAAGCTACAATATCGGCCCCGGACACATTCAAGACGCCAGAAACATCGCATCTGTTCTTGGTAAACCAGACACCATCTGGGACGGGAATGTGGCGGAGTGTCTTTTATTGAAAACTCAAGAAAAATACTATACTTTAGACGTGGTAAAACATGGCTATTGCCATGCAAAGGAACCCTATCATTTTGTAGAAAAAATATTAGCCGTTTACAATCATTATCGCGAAAAAGTTAAATGACAAAAAAGCTTCTCATCGTTTTCATTGCACTCTCAGTATTTTTCTCTAATTGTAAAAAAGAAGAAAATAAGAACTTCATTCTAAAAGGAAACGTCACCGATGCGAGAACCAATGCTCCTATTGGAAATGTCAACATCCTCGCCGAACAACAACTGCTCGAAGCAGGAAGTTTTGGAGGTTTCTATTCGGAAGCAGCAAGCGGAACGACCTCAAGCAGTGGCGCCTATCGCTTGGAATGGGACAACGCCAATATCGTCGAAGCACGCGTCACCGGCAGCTTTGCAGGATATATCACCCGAATTTATAATTTGAGTGCTGCCTCCTTTCAGCCAGGAAAAGAAGTAAGTCAAAACTTAAGCTTGTATCCTGAAGCCAATGTCGAAGTGAACATATCCAAAACAGGCGCAATTCCAAATGCCACAGCGCTCAATTTTCGTTTTGAAAATGCTGAATTCGACTGCTTGTGTTGCAACAACAGTTGGCGGAACATTTCCAGTTCTCAAGTAGACAGCACATTTATTTGTAGGGCATACGGGGATGATTGGTTAAGATATCGTTATGAAATTATCAATCCTGCCGAATACATTCTAATGCGCGACAGTGTCTACTGCCCTCGCAATACACTGTCATCAATAAATATTGAGTGGTGATTTTTAAGCCAACTTTGTATTACCTTTATTCTAGAATAATTTGCAATGAAAAAAATATTTACCACCATCACTTTCATCATTACACTGCTTTCGATTAATGCACAAGAGATTCTTCCACGTGGTTATTCCGCAGAAGAATTGGAATTAATTTCAAGAGGTGAAGTCACAATTCAAAACAATAGCAGAGCAATTGAGAGTCCACCTCCATTTGCGAACCTGCGCAGCGCCGCAGAATGGGAAGAGATACAAGCACTCACCATTTCATGGACGGGTTTTCCGGGCATCCTCAAACAAATCGTTGCGGCAGCGCGCACACAAACACGTGTTTTAATCCTGTCAGAAGATGTAGCCGAGACTGAAGACTATTTGCTGAGCACAAACCTTGGTGGACCTGCCTTTAATAATCTGGACAACGTGACCATCATTCCAGGCGAATTCGATTCCATTTGGATGCGCGACTACGCCGCTAACACTGTTTATGGAAATGAAGTAGATGATCTCGTAATGGTGGATTGGATTTATAACCGAATCACCCGTCCCAACGATAATGCCTCGCCTCAATTTTTCGCAGACGAACTTGGAATCGATTTGTACGCCATGACCCAAAGTCCTGATGACCTCGTAAATACCGGTGGTAACTGGATGTCCGATGGATTCGGAACAGCAATGGCTTCAGAGTTGATTCTCGAGGAAAACGAACCAGGAAATCCTTATGGCGTAACTGCGAAAACTGAAGAAGAGATTGATGCACTTGTTCAGGAATATCTTGGAATCGATCGATACATCAAAATGCCTACACTTCCTTACGATGGCATTCACCACATCGATATGCATATGAAGCTTCTAGATGAAGAAACGCTGCTTGTAGGTGAATATCCAGACGGCATCGCTGATGGGCCACAAATCAATGCCAACATTGAATACGTGCTATCGAATTATATGTCAAAATGGGGTACACCATATGAGGTGATTCGTATTCCGATGCCACCAAGCGCAAGCGGTTTATGGCCAAGCTCAACTCCTACCGCTGGTTACTACCGAACTTATACCAATGCGGTATTCGTCAATAACACTGTGATCTTCCCTACTTACAGAGAGGAATATGATACCACAGCATACCGTATCTGGGGAGAAGCACTTCCTGGCTACAACATCGTAGGCATCGATTCAGATAACCAAGAAGAACAAATCATCGCTTTAAGCGGTGCAATACATTGCATCACACATAGCATTGGAGTGAGCGATCCATTGCTTATCTCGCATCAGTCATTAGATGACACCGAAGATCAATTGAATCCATACATTGTGGATGCATATATGAAACACCGCACCGGAATAAACAACGCCAAGCTATTCTGGAAAACAAACCTCAGTGATGACTATTCAGAAGTAGCGATGACTTCCATTGGAGATGATATTTACAGAGGTTTTATACCCGCACAACCAGGAGGAACAACTGTGTATTATTACGTTCAAGGCACATCAGTATCCGGTAAAGTTCAAAATAGACCAATGCCTGCACCTGAAGGATACTGGCAATTTAATG
>CANGVZ010000296.1 GCA_947457285.1 Flavobacteriales bacterium
AAATTCAAACCCTAACGACGAGACATGTCATACGGTTCAATATTGCGTAGACGTAGCCTGCATATTAAACGTTGATGAGAACGCTCCCGAATTGGAATTGAGTGAATTAAGTCCAAATCCTTTGAAAGGTCTCGGTTCTTTGCAATACAACTTCAAGAACCAGCCAAATCAAGCCAAAATTGTGATTTACAATATGGTAGGACAGGTAGTACAGGAGACTAATATCAATGGCAAAAACGGCTTCATTCTATTGAATGGAGAAGACTTTGAAGCAGGAATGTATCTCTACTCTATCATTGCTGACGGCAAAGTGATGGCTACCAAGCGCATGATGGTGAATTAAGAGTCCTTTTTGTTATTAACATATTCGACCGATATAGAAGTCCCGTTCCTTTGGAGCGGGACTTCTTTTGTAATTTAGCCGCTCGTTTTTAAAATAACCCTATGGATCATATCAGAAAAGGTGAGGCGCTGGATTATCATGAACAGGGCAGACAAGGCAAGTTGGAAATCATTCCTACCAAGCCACACAGCTCACAGAGAGATTTAGCATTAGCATATTCTCCGGGTGTTGCAGAACCAGTCTTAGCGATAGCTGCAAATCCAGAAGATGTTTATAGATATACAGCGAAAGGCAATATGGTGGCTGTCATCTCCAATGGAACTGCCATTCTAGGCTTAGGAAATCTAGGTGCAGAGGCCAGCAAGCCTGTGATGGAAGGAAAGTGCATGCTGTTTAAAATCTTCGCGGACATTGACAGCATTGATATAGAAGTCAGTGCCACCGATGTGGATGAATTTGTAAATACCGTAAAAAATATCGCTCCGACCTTTGGTGGAATCAACTTGGAAGATATCAAGGCACCCGAGGCGTTCGAGATTGAGGAGCGACTAAAAAATGAGTTGAGCATTCCAATAATGCACGACGACCAACATGGTACGGCTATAATTTCAAGCGCTGCATTGCTGAATGCATTAGAGATTGCGAAAAAAGAAATTGAAAATGTTCGAATTGTTGTGAGCGGCGCAGGCGCAGCGGCACTTTCGTGCATTGATCTCATGATTAAGCTCGGTGCTAAAAAGAGCAATGTTTTCGTTTTTGATAGCAAGGGTCTTGTTACAGACGAGCGCACCGACCTGGATCAGCGCAAGAAAAAGTACGCGACCACGGCTCGCTACGACGATTTAGCAGCTGGTCTTGTAAATGCTGACGTATTCCTGGGGCTTTCTCAGGGAAATATAGTTACTGCAGAGATGGTAAAAAGCATGGCTTCGAATCCTATCGTATTTGCGATGGCGAATCCAGATCCAGAAATTGCATACAACGAAGCGATCAGTGCTAGACCAGACATTATCATGGCTACTGGCCGAAGTGACCACCCCAATCAGGTGAACAATGTCCTTGGATTCCCATTTATATTTAGAGGGGCTCTGGACGTTCGCGCGACCTGCATCAATGACGAAATGAAGCTCGCTGCTGTGCGTGCAATCGCTGAATTGGCTAAAGAGCCTGTTCCAGAGGAAGTAACCGAGGCCTACAATCTTCAACATATTAGTTTTGGACCGGATTATATCATCCCTAAACCTCTTGATCCCAGGTTGATTAGCGTGGTGAGCACGGCAGTGGCGAAAGCCGCGATTGAAAGTAAAGTAGCTAAAAAAATCATCACGGATTGGGATAAGTACCAGAATGAGCTTCAAAAGCGCATGGGTCGTGATAATGTATTGACGCGAGGCATCGCAGAGCGCGCGCGCAAATCACCCAAGCGTGTGGTGTTCGCAGAAGGAGATAACATTAAAGTATTAAAGGCAGCCCAGATTGCTAAAGATGAAGGTGTAGCCAAGCCTATACTTCTAGGACCAGAAGAAAAAATTCATCAGTTGATTGAGGAATTGGAGCTCGATCTCATGGATTGCCCCATCATGGATCCTAGAATTGATAAGTACACCACTGAGCGCGAAGCGTATGGCAAAGCATTTTTCGAAAAACGCATGCGCAAAGGGATGACAGAATTAGAAGCCTCTCGCATGATGCGAGAGCGCAACTATTTCGCAGCAATGATGGTGGCCACAGGAGCCGCGGACGCAGTCATATCCGGGATGACGAGAAATTATCCTCGTGTGATACGACCAGCCCTCCAAACCCTTGGTGTGGCCGATGGTGTAAAAAAAGTTTGCGGAATGTATATTCTTCAAACCAAGCAAGGTCCATTGTTTTTGGCGGATACTACTGTAAACGTAGACCCCACAGCAGAGGATTTAGTTGAAATCACATTGCGCGTAGCAGAAGCTATCGGCAGAATGAAAATTGTGCCCCGCATTGCACTACTGAGTTACAGTAATTTTGGGTCGTCAGACAATCCTGATGCAGCCAAAGTATCAAAAGCTGTGTCTATCTTGCATAAAGAGCATCCTCAGCTTTGTGTTGATGGTGAGATTCAAGCTAACTTTGCCATGAATAGCGAGATGCTCACTGAAAACTTCCCTTTCTCACGTTTGAAAGATCAAAGGGTGAATACCCTTATCTTCCCTAACTTAGCATCGGGAAATATCACCTACAAACTCGTTCAGGAAATTGCTGGTGTCGAAGTAACGGGACCCGTGTTGCTCGGAATGAAAAAAAGTTATCACATCTTACAGATGGGGTGTACAGTGCGTGAAATTGTAAACATGGTAAGAATTGCGGTCGTTGACGCGCAATTGAAGGAAGGCGAGTAGTTTTTTTTGTACTAAACCTATGATCCACTATATCAAGGGGAAGCTCATTGAAAAGAGCCCCGTGCACGCCGTTGTTGATAGCAATGGTGTTGCATACCATCTTAATATTAGTCTGAATACCTTCAGCAAACTGCCGGAGGGTCCAGAAGCCTTGTTATACGTTCATTTTCATGTAAATGGAAATGACTTCTCATTTGTGCTTTATGGCTTTCATGATGAAACGGAGAGAGATATCTTTAGAAAACTGATATCTGTAAGCGGTGTTGGCCCCAATACTGCTCGTATGATTTTGTCGGGAATGACCGTGGATGAGCTTAAACAAGTGATTGCCAATAGGGATGTGGGCAGTTTGAAGCGAATCAAAGGCATTGGTGAAAAGACCGCTGAGCGCATGGTCGTTGACTTGCACGACAAGATTTACAAGCAAGGTGAAGCCATTTTAGAAAAAATTTCACTTGGACACAATACCGTGAAGCAAGAAGCGTTAGCGGCGCTGTCCTCGTTGGGACTAGATAAAACCAAAACCGAAAAACTGCTGGACAAATTATTACAGGGCCAAAAAGACCTCTCCCTGGAAGAGTTGATCAAGCAGGTTTTGAAACAACTTTAAAAATACGTGAAGAATAACTGGAGTTCCGTTGCTGCCCGGATCAGTTTCTTTGTTGCCTTGTCGATGTTAGTCTGGCTTAGCTGGGCTTCGTCTGCTGTTTACACAAGTGGTGTACGCTATACTGCCCGTCCGGCTGTGGCTGATACCACCGTGCAGCCCATTTGGCCGAATGAAGATGACCCCAACCCCTCTGAGGGCGCTAGTGGTATCGCGGTCCCATTACCAGATAATATTGAATACAGCGTAGAATACAACCCTGAAACAGGTGAGTACGAAGTAATTCAAAAAGTAGGTGACAAAATTGACTTTCGCCGCAGGACAACCATGACCCTGGAGGAATATCTTGACTATGACCTCGCCGGAAACATTTCTGAGTTTTGGATTCAGCAACAACAAACAGATACTGAAAAA
>CANGVZ010000297.1 GCA_947457285.1 Flavobacteriales bacterium
ATTCAGATTCCGTATCGACGCTCGAGGTAGCTTCATCCAGCACGAGGACGGCTGGTTTGTGCACATAAGCCCTCACAAAAGAAATCAATTGACGCTGCCCAACGCTCAGTTGAGAGCCGCGTTCTCCAACTTTAAAAGAATAACCCCCTGGCAATGCGCTTATGAAATCATGCGTTCCAATTGCCTTGGAAGCCTCGATCACTTCTTGCTCAGTGATGTGCTCATTGTGCAATCGAATATTGTTCAAGATAGAATCATTGAACAGATAAACATCTTGCAAAACCAATCCTATCTGCGACCTCAAACTTTCAATTGAATAGTCGTGCAACGGCCGCTGATCAATGGTAATAGCGCCCTTATTGAAATCATAAAAACGATTGAGAAGCCCTGCCAAACTGGACTTGCCCGCACCTGTTGCTCCAACAAACGCAACCATTTGGCCCTCCTTGATGCTAATCTCAATGTCTCTCAACACCCAATCCTCGTCTTTGTAGGCAAACCAAACCTTGTCAAAATTAATTTCGCCCTTGATATCGTAGTGTTGCGCACCTTGATTGACGGGGGCTTCATTCGTATCAAAGACTTTGAATACACGTTCTGCATTGACCACACCCATCTGCAACACATTGAAATTATCCGCCATCTGACGAATCGGACGGTACATCATGCTGATGAAGGTGGAGAATTCAAGAAGCATACCTGGGGTCATGATTCCTTCGAGAGAACTGTGCAAACCCCACCATATCATAAGAGAAACAGAGGCGGCTGATAATAATTCCACAACAGGAAAGAAAACACTGTATGCCCATATTCCTCGAATGTGCGCATTGCGGTGCTCTTTATTAATGATGTCAAATTTCTCTTGCTCTTTCTTTTCCCGATTGAAGATTTGAACGATGTTCATGCCGGTCACATGCTCTTGAATAAAGACATTGATGCGTGCTACTTCATTTCGCACATCATTGAATGACTTTTTCACTGCTTGCTGAAAAATACGGGTCGCGTATATCAACACAGGGATTGGAAGCATTACAATTAATGTCATTTTCCAATCCAGATAGAGCATAAAACCTACGATCACCACCAACTTGAGGATATCGCGACCAATATCAAGTAGTCCAACAGAAAAGACCTCTGCAATACCATCAATATCTGATATAAGTCGTGTCACAAACTGTCCAACGGGAGTGCGATCAAAATAACTGAGGCGAAACTTGATTACATGTTTGTAAAGCTCCGCACGCAAATCCATCGTGATGCTTTGAGCTACACGGTTTGCAAGCATGGTCTGATAATACTGCAGAATGGATTCAAAAATGATGAAGCCGATGAAAAACAAAGTATAGTTGAGCACACCGCGATAATTACCGGCAGGCACCTCTACGTCGATGATGTGACGCATCTGTTCGGGGCGAACGGGACTGAGAAACGCTATGACTAAAACAAGCGCTGCTGTAATATAAAACGACATCCGGTATGGTTTACTTCTACCATACAGACGTTTAAAGATCCCCCATTCAAATGCTTTTCCGCTGGCGCTCATGCTTCTTCTTTCTTCAATAATGATGTGTCATACACGCCATCGTTGATATATGGATAAATTATTTTTGCTAAATGTAAGCCTTCTGGTCTCGCGCTATCTCCTGCTTTATTTCTATCTTCACTTAGAATGATTTGACGAAACTCTTCTTTGGAAATCTTTCCTGTGCCGACATCCATTAGTGTTCCCACCACTGCTCTCACCATATTTCTTAAAAATCGGTCAGCTGTTATATGAAATACAAGGCGTTCTCCATTGTCTTCCCAATAAGCACTTCGCACATCACAAATGTTCGTTTTTTGTCCGCCGCCCATTCTGCTGAAAGCTCCGAAATCTCCCTTCTTTATGAGAAGTTGCGCAGCATCATTCATTTTGGCAACATCAAGCGGATAGGCACAATAGGTAGAAAAACTTTTGATAAATGGATTGCGCTTGTAGTGCATATGATATTCATAGGAGCGCTCGGTGGCGTCGTACCGGGCATGGGCCATATCATGCACGGGAAACAAATCATAAACTGCAATCTCTTTTGGCAGCACATGGCCCAACTTGTAGAGCAAGTCTTGAATATCTAAATTTTCTACTTCAGGATTAAAATGAAGATAAAAGTCTTTGGCGTGAACACCGGTGTCTGTGCGGCCGCACCCTGTGGTGATGACCCTTGGAAGATGAAGGATTTTTGCGAGCCACTTTTCAATCACCTCTTGCACTGTCTCGGCGTTTGGCTGCCTTTGCCAGCCGTGAAACACCGAAC
The DNA here is from genome assembly GCA_947457285.1 of Flavobacteriales bacterium. Classification (GTDB taxonomy): domain Bacteria; phylum Bacteroidota; class Bacteroidia; order Flavobacteriales_D; family Sanyastnellaceae; genus JAIXWP01. The sequence continues at coordinate 2,295 of CANGVZ010000297.1, forward strand.
CGTCATAAGCGATTCGCATAAAATAGCGTTGATACATAGGCACAAAAATGCATCGAAAGATTGAAATTCAACTATAAAAAATGACAAAGCCTCTTTTCTCATTAGAAAAGAGGCTTTGTCGATTATAAAATTTTATTTCTGAACGAGTGCAGTGTTGAGCACTTCACCGTCGATCATTGCATGAAGAATATACTGACCTCTTGAAAGACCTGATACATCAGCAGCGATGTTGTGATCTCCTGCTGGCAAAGTCTGATCTGCCAATGTCATTACTCTGCGACCCATGGTATCAAATAGGATCACTTGAACGCGACCCTCCTTTTTCGTGCTATAATCCACACGCAGTTGGTCTACCACTGGGTTTGGATATACATTAATGTCCACGCGATTTGACAACTCATTGAGACCAATGGTTGTGGCTGGCGTGATGACTTGAGAGGTATTATAAATGTGGTCACCCGAGGCTGTGTTGTTATTGTTGGCAGCATTTCCTGCAGTGTAGAAAGTTATAGGTCCTATATCGGTAGCAGGAGCAGTCCAGGTGAAGGTGAAAGTGTGCGCATCTTGAGTAAGACCTGCGTTATCAAGATGGGTAATATTGATACGATTAACTCCTTGAACGAGGCGGGTTAGAATATGCGTTCCTGCTCCTGGAGTGAGCGTACCTGCATTGTCATTCGATGAAGTCAAAGCTTCGAATCCGAGACCGAAAAGTCCACGACCTTGTTCGGCAACAGTCACACTGATCGTATAGGTCTGGCCTGGCACGTATTGCCAATCAGTCATCCCTGGAGCCGAAATGGTAATGCTACCGCCTTGTGAATTGCTCGGGAAGGTGCTGTGGCAACCCGCTGTGCTACAGGTCTGTTCTCCTGGAGAACCCGTGTTTCCCGCCTTTCCCGCTGAATTATCATCAGAGGATGTAAGAAAAACCCATACTGGAACTGCAAGGAAGAGTAGAGAGTAGATTTTTTTCATAGAAACGATTTAATGGTTTGAATTTCTGTACAATAAACATCAAAAACCCCCTAAGGTTGCATTTAATTGGTTAACTTTTGAACATTATTCACGCAAAAAAAAACCTTCTCTTCCGAGAAGGTTTTTTCAAAATATATGTTCTTAAAATTAAGCCCAGCTCGCAATTTTCTCTGCTTTGTAAGCACCAGCTTCGAGCTTCTCGCGCACTTTCTTAAAGCAGTCGATCGTATATTCAACATCCTTGATTGTATGCACCACGGTTGGAATCAAGCGGAGCATAATCACATCCTTTGGAACAACTGGATATACAACAATCGAGCAGAAAACGCCATACGTCTCGCGCAAGTCGAGTGTTACGTTTGTCGCCTCTCCCAATGAACCTTTCAAGAAGACTGGAGTTACAACAGAGTCTGTCTTTCCGATATCAAAACCAGCTTCCGTTAGACCCTTTTGAAGAGTGCGCG
>CANGVZ010000298.1 GCA_947457285.1 Flavobacteriales bacterium
TAGTAATTGAGAATTCCAAGGCAGTACTTTTGAGCAAAGTTGGTATGATAGTTAATAGAGTTGAAAACCGTCAAGTTTTCGTTTTCGTTGATGTACTTTTTCACAAAATCAAAATGCAGGCGATGTGCCTTGCTATTAATAAAAAGAATGCTATCATCGTCAAGTGCCCATATTACCTTCATACTTTTCACCTGCGAGAATTTCTCGGTGAGCGGCACGCTTGAAAGGCTATCAAACATTTGTTCACTCGCTATTTCGAAATTGAACTCTTTTTTAATAGAATCATTCTTTCCGATAATGTTCACAATAGAGCCTGACTTTTGCTCGCAATTGGAGAGTAGCAGTAATGTGAAAATCAGAATAGAACTAAGTCCGAATCCTTTTACCATGAGCTCTAATTAATAGAAAAACGGAAGTTGCTGTAAATGAGAGAATAATGATTCCTGCAAAAACGTTGATGGCCATTGAAATTATCCAAATTGGGCCGGAAATGATTAAAAATGTAAGCGTCAAGAATCGAAGCCAAAACTCATTTTTGTATTGAAGTAAAATTCCGAGAATCAATGTGATTGGAATGGTGAGAAGCCAAAAAAAGATGAAAAGAAATACACCGTCATCGCATTGCCCATGACCAATAGTGAGAAGTGAGGTGAGAAACGTTAGCATTCGTCGAAAGTATGGTAAAGTTATGCTTTATTAATGGCTTTTATTAGGAAGGTTTTTACATATTTGTCAAAATAAATTTTATGAATGCATTTATCGTAGGAGGAGTAAGAACGCCGATTGGAAATTTTGGTGGGAGTCTTTCAAGCGTTAGGGCTGATGATTTGGCTGCCTTGGTGTTGAAAGGTATTTTGGAAAAATTTCCAGACTTGGACCCCCGGTCGATTTCAGATGTCATCATGGGTTGTGCAAATCAAGCTGGTGAGGATAATCGAAATGTGGCACGCATGGCTTTGCTTTTGGCGGGCTATCCTGTTGAGGTTCCGGGTGAAACCACCAATCGTCTTTGCGCCTCTGGATTAAGTGCAGTGGCACAGGCAGCAAGAATGATAAAAGTAGGAGAGGGAGATATCGTGATAGCTGGAGGTGTTGAACACATGACACGCGGTCCGTGGGTCATCAGCAAAACATCTTCGGCCTTTGGAAGAGATGCCCAGATGTTCGATTCCAGTTTTGGTTGGCGCTTCATTCATCCTAAAATGAAAGAAATGTATGGAGTAGAAGCTATGGGGGAAACAGCGGAGAATTTGGCTGAGAAATTTACTATTAGCAGAGAGGACCAGGATGCTTTTGCACTTTCCTCTCAATTAAAGGCTAGCAAAGCCCAGTCAGCAGGGCGTTTTGCAGAGGAAATCATTCCAGTGTCCATCCCTCAAAAGAAAGGAGATCCGATCATATTTGATAAAGATGAGTTTATAAAACCGCAATCCAGTATTGAGACTCTGGCAAAGTTGAAGCCTGCATTCAGAAATGGAGGAAGTGTTACGGCGGGTAATGCAAGTGGGTTGAATGATGGTGCGGCGGCAGTGCTCGTGGCGAGCGACGAAGCAATTGCGAAATACAATTTAAAACCTTTAGCGAAAATATTGAGCTCCGCGGCATCAGGCACCGAACCTCGAATTATGGGAATTGGCCCTGTAGAAGCTTCAAAACTTGCATTGAAGCGCGCAGGTCTTTCATTGGATCAAATGGACATTATTGAGATTAATGAAGCTTTTGCAGCGCAAGTTCTTGCTTGCACTAGAAGCCTCGGGCTAGCAGACAACGACCCTCGTTTGAATATAAATGGCGGTGCAATAGCGCTGGGTCACCCGCTAGGTATGAGTGGCGCTCGCATCGCTCTATCAGCCGCCATTGAGTTAAATAAATCAGGAAAGCGCTATGCTCTTTGCACCATGTGTATCGGAGTAGGTCAAGGGTTTGCAATGGTTTTAGAAAAAGCTTGATATGGCCAATATCTTTGAGTTTAATGGATATAGACCAGTAGTGCATGAATCTTCATTTGTGCATCCCAATGCCACCGTCACGGGCAATGTGATTATTGGAAAGAATGTGTATATCGGTCCTGGCGCGGCGATTCGCGGCGATTGGGGGGAAATCATTATCGAAGATGGATGCAATGTTCAGGAAAATTGCACCGTACACATGTTTCCCGGTGTTACTGTTTATCTAAAGGAAGGCGCACATATTGGACACGGTGCAGTAATCCATGGCGCAACGATTGGCAAAGATTGTCTTATTGGCATGAATGCAGTGGTAATGGATAGGGTAGAGATGGGGGATGAGTGCATCATTGGTTCTTTATGTTTTGTACCAGCAGATATGATAATCCCCAGACGAAGTCTATTGGTTGGAAGTCCGGCAAAAATTATCAAAGAGGTATCCGATGAAATGATGAATTGGAAAAAGGAAGGAACGAAGCTTTATCAGCAGCTACCATCAGAACTTTACTTATCTTTAAGGCCATGTGAACCACTGCGAGAGGTACCTGTTGATAGAGTAAAGCAAGCGTCACACTATAAAACATGGAAGGAATCTAAGGATTAGGATATGTATCCAGCAATGCACGATAAACCATTCCGCTTCAAGCAATTTGAAGTTTACCAATCACGAAGCGCTATGCGTGTGGGTACAGACGGTGTTTTGCTGGGAGCATGGGCACAGGTAGAAGATGCGAATCATATACTTGACGTGGGCACTGGCACTGGAGTGATAGCGCTTATTTGCGCGCAGCGCAACCAAAAAGCGTTAATCGATGCCATCGAACTCGATGAAGGATCTGCGGAAGATGCTCGTTATAATTTTCAAATTAGTGCTTGGAAAGACCGCCTAAAGGCGCATACAGGAGATTTTTTAAAAATTGGCTCAAAGGATAAATTTGATTTGATTGTTTCCAATCCTCCTTATTTTTCTCAATCACTCAGAGCGTCGAATCCAAGCCGAAATGCAGCGCGCCATGACGATTCGCTCCCCGCAGAGGCTTTCATGGAAAAGTCCAAAAAACTACTGAATCCAGACGGACATTTGGCTTTGATTTTCCCAAAAAATCAACTTGAACGCTGGACCTTTGCAGCGCAAGAGGCCGGAATGTTTCCTTCACGCATTTGTCACGTTTTTACGCTGGCGCATAAAGATGCTTCGAGAGTAATGGTGGAATTCAGGAAAGGCGAGCCATTCGAGCCTCGTATGGAAAGTATTTTGATAGAAAAAAGCCCCGGAGAATTCTCCGAGGCCTATAAGGAAATAACACGTTCTCTTTACACTAAGTGGTAATCAACCACCAATCACGCGGCGGAGATTGTCTACAGCGCTATCCCACAACATCTTTGTCTCTTCTTCGTCACCATCTTCAAAGAAGTCAGTAACGAGCAATGCCACTTCACCTGTCATTTCGTCAATTTTGATACGCATTTCAAAGTAGGTTTTTTCTTTCCCATCTTCAAGCCAATGAAACTTAACAAATTGGTTCTTTTTTGATGAAACAAGCTCAGCCTTGCGCTCTTCGCCTTCCCAAAAGAAAGTAAAAACATCGCCTCGTATATTCACCTCATCGGCAAACCAATCTTCGAGTCCACTGGGAGAAGAGATGCAATTGTATAGAATGTGGTCGGAAGTGCGAATGATATATTCGAGATCCAATCGGTTCTTTTCCATAAGCATAATCGGTTGGTGGTTAGGTTAGTTTTGCAAGTATACCCTTTTTTTTTCATTATTCATATTAAAATAAGAAAA
>CANGVZ010000299.1 GCA_947457285.1 Flavobacteriales bacterium
TATCTCACCGCCATGCAAGCAAAATCTGCAACGGTATTGGATGGAACTACCAATGATCAAATGAGAAAATTGGGTGATAGCGATGCATCTTCGGCCGTAAAACGAGTAGTGGGTGTTTCTCTGGTAGGAAATTATGTTTTTGTAAGAGGTCTTTCAGACCGTTATAGTCAGGTGCTCCTCAACGGTGCGGTTATTCCAAGCTTGGATGCAAGAAAGAACTCCATTCAGATGGACGTATTTCCTACAAATGCACTTGATAATCTTATGATCAGTAAAACGTTTGCTCCGAATCTTCCAGGTTCATTCACCGGAGGTCTTATCGATGTAAGAACTAAAGATTTTCCTGAGAAATTCAACCTGCAATACTCTGTTAGCGTGGGTTACAATCCTAATGTGAATTGGAACGATCAATTCATGACTAGTGGTCGTGGTTCATCTGACTGGGCTGGATTTGATAACGGATATAGAGAAGTATCAAGCCTCATTACAGATGTGGAGAAGGTGCCACAAATCAACTTCTCCAATTTTTATGATGCCATGGTTACTGGTGGTTTTGCTGAAGACCTTGCTGCAATGGGCATCACTTCTGCAAGTCAGATAGGAACGCAGCCTGGACAAATGACTATTAACCAAATCATCAATAACAATCCAAACGACGGAATCACAAGTTTGTCTCAAGTAAACACGCTTCTTTCACAAGATCGCGTGATTAAAAATGAAGGCTTGAGCAACATGGGTAAATCGTTTAGAAATACATGGAACCCCGTTCGCGAACGCTCGCCGCTCAACATGAGTCACAACCTTAGCTTCGGTAACCAAGGAAAAATTGGAAATAAAGTTTTCGGATACAATTTGGGAGTTACTTATTCAAGAAGATTTGAATACTATGAGCAAGGCGTGACTGGCCGATACAAACTCACTGGTAATGCCAATGATGTAACCAGCCTCAACACAGATCAATTGTTTACCGATACTCGTGGGGATGAAACAAACCTTTTGAGTTTCTTAGGTAATACTTCGCTCAAGTTGAACGATAGCAATAAAATTGGTCTCGTTTTAATGCGCACACAAGTTGGTCAAAACTCTGCACGATATCAAATCGGTATTAACCCAAGTGACCAAGTGGGTCTGGGACAAGAGCAGCGCACGATAAACTATAACGAGCGTGCTATTAATATTGCACAATTGAAAGGGGAGCATATTTTCATGAACTTGAAAAAGTTGCGCATGTCATGGATCGGCTCTTACACTTTCGGAAAGCAAGACACTCCTGACTTGCGTGTTTTCTTCAATTCATTCGAAGAAGTAGGTCCACAGACGATCTATCTCGACGCCAATGGCAACAACATCACCAATAATGTGCTTGCATTGATGGCTGATGGTGAAAACATTGAAGAATACTATCCAGGATTTTCTCAGCAGCAAACTCCGGCTCGTACGCAATATACAGTAGCTACAAACTTGTATCCCGCTCCAACACGTTATTTCCGCCAGATGGACGAAGATCTTCTCGATACTCGTGTGGATTTCGAACTTCCGATAGCTACTGGTAGTGAGCTAGAAAACAAAGTGATGTTTGGTGTTGCACGCAGCGCCGCCACTCGCGATTTGGCCGAACAACGCTACAGCTTTATTGCAGATGGACTTCCATATGATGGAAATCCAGACAACTATTTTTCTGACGCTAACTTTACCGTTGCTCCTGGTGGAAATAACGGATACATCTACCTCAGAGAAGACACGGAACTCCAAAACAGCTATTCTGCATCACAGCAGATTGTGGCTGGATACGTTATGGGGGATTATAATTTTAATCGCAGAATGCGTCTTGTTGCAGGTGTTCGTGCTGAACAAACCAACATGTTGTTGGAAAGTAGAAAGCTTGAAGATCCTACATTGAATGAACAATTGAGAAAAGAGTTTATTGGTGAATTGAATAAACTCAATATCCTACCTTCTGCAAACTTCAATTGGCAGGTTTCAAATAACGAAGGAAGAATCTCGAATATTCGTGCTGGATTCAACCGCACCATAGCTCGTCCGAGCTTCTTGGAAAAGGCTCCGTTTTCAACTTTCGACTTTGAGACACAAACTCAGCTCACAGGTAATCCAGAATTGACAATTGTTGAAATCGACAACTACGATCTTCGTTTTGAACACTTCCCATCACCAGGAGAAATTTACTCAGTAGGTGTTTTCTATAAAGACTTTACAAATCCAATCGAATTGGTAACAAACCCAAATGCTCCAAACATCGAGTTGACTTGGGAAAACGTTGACAGGTCTGTAGTGTATGGAGTGGAATTTGAAGCAAAGAAAACAGTATTCGATCTTAAAAGAAATAACGGAAAAGTTTTCGCTGGAGCTAACTTTAGCTACATCGTAAGTAGAACTACCATTGTTGAAGAAGAGTTAGAACAAATTCGCGCTACTGACCCTTCACACGCAGAATACCGTCCACTTTTCGGTCAGGCACCTTACATTGCTAACGTCTTTTTCTCTTATACAGACTCATTAGGATGGAATTTTAATATTGCCTACAACCTTCAAGGTCCTAAGCTCTTCCTCGTAACAAAAGGTGGAACTCCTGATATCTATGACCAACCTGTGGGTTTATTGGATTTGACAGCAAGCTATGCGATCAATAAAAACTTCACCGTAGGGGTGCAAGCAAGAAACCTATTGGATGTTGAAATTAAGAAGTACTATGAATTTAGAGGTCAACAATATGACTGGCAGACCTTGCGTCCAGGTCGCCTATTCAATATCAATTTGACCTACAGGATATAAACTTGACACTTTTGTAAAAAAGAAAAGCCCCTTAGCATGTAAGCGAGGGGCTTTTTTTTAGATGAAATATTTGGAAATAATTTGTTTTAGCTGTTGGTGGATGTGCCCGTTGGTACAATTGACATCCTCCCCAAAAATAGGATTGTCTCCATCATTAAACTCAGTGACAAGTCCTCCTGCTTCTTCGACGATGATTGCACCTGCGGCGACATCCCAAGGATTAAGACCATACTCATAAAATCCTTCAAAACGACCGCAAGCTGTCCATGCCATATCAAGCGCTGCACTTCCCAATCTGCGCATACCGCGAGTGTTGTGCATCAATTCTTGAAAAAGTCGAAGGTATTGCTCTTCGCGTCCGAAGTCGTCGTAAGGAAAGCCAGTGGCCAATAAACTGGCATTGATGCTATTGATGTTAGAAACACGGATAGCATTACCATTTAAAAAAGCACCATTTCCCATGGACGCCGAGAACATTTCGTTGCGGTGAGGATCATAAATGACGCCGACTATTGCCTTGTTTTTATCGGCAAGAGCAATGCTTGTGCACCACACAGGAACACCATGCACAAAATTTGTGGTACCATCCAATGGGTCAATCACCCAATTCAATCCATTTTCTTTGCGCTCTCCAGTCCCTTCTTCAGCCACAAATCCTGCCTCTGGTACTATTTTTTTTAACCCTTCTACAAATCTGCGTTCGCTCTCTTTGTCAACGAAAGTGACCAAATTGTTTTCCGTCTTTATTTCAGCGGTTGACTCCGAGACAGTTTGTTGCTTCATCCAATCACCAATCGACCTGCTGAGGTCAATTACTGCGTTGGTTATTTCTATTAATTCTTGTTTTGTCATGCGACGAAATTACTTCTTTTGTTTATTTGGAACTCCTAATTCAACAAGACATGGAAAATACTGTTCGCCGAGTGACCATTATTCCCCCA
>CANGVZ010000300.1 GCA_947457285.1 Flavobacteriales bacterium
AACTCCTCGTTTTGACTCATTGCCCAAAATCCATTTTTCAAATAATCATTTTGTAAGGATGAATGGAACTGAATGTAATCGAAACCGCAGTGATGATTGGTGAACATTAAGCCTTTGTCGGAAACTATTTCGGCAGTACAACCACCACCAAACAATACAACGGCATCTTTCAGGCTCCCTTCATTGATGTCGTATAGATCATCCGGAGACAACTCTAATCCCATTGCCCGCATTTCATCGTGAATAGAACCGAGCACTGAAGGCACCCACATCCCTTCGTGGGCGATTGATTTTGTGGTAAAAAAGAAAATCGCAAATAGCGATGTGAGGATTGGTAAAAATCTATTTTTCATCTGTTTTGATAACGAATAAGTAATAGTAGCCCGCAAAGGCAAAGAACAAACCTAATACAATTGGAATAAGAAAAACAATAAATGACTGACGTTGATCCTCGGGTATGTCGTCCTGATGCGTATATCGATAGATGGGAATACTTACTACGGCCACACAAAACAATAGGAATAAGACATTATAAACGAAGTTGGCTCCTTGAAGTATTTTATAGAGTGGCGAATTTTTGAACGCTTCTTCTTCCTCTTGTTGTTGTTTTCGCTTCATTCTCACGTAAGCCTTCATGGCCTCGCGTTCAGCCCAAGCCTTGTAGGCAGCATCTTGAGCAGGTTGCGAATAATATCCAGACAATTCTCTTTTGTGATAAGCCGCATGCCTCCTTCTCCGAGCAGGATCCACCAGATAGTCGTATGCCTCTTTGATTTCTATAAAACGCTCCTGACTTGACTCATCAGCACTTACATCGGGATGATAAACTTTCACCAAACGTCGATAGGCTCTGCGCACATCATCATCCGATGCGTCTGCTGTGAGTTCTAGTACGGTGAAATAATTTTTCAAATGGTTCGGTTTGGAATCAGCCAACAAAAAAACAATATTGTTGTTCTTCTTCGGACGTTAAAAGATAAATTTTATTGCGTAAAATCGCCAACAAAATGCAATTCCTATGATCGTTGACCTTCGCAGTGACACCGTGACACGCCCTTCCAAAGAAATGTTAGACTATATGATGTCTGCTCCAACGGGCGATGACGTTTTTAGCGAAGATCCTACAGTCAATCAATTACAACACTATGCAGCAGAGCTTTTTGGCATGGAAGACGCTCTGTATTGCAGCAGCGGCACACAGACCAATCAAATTGCCATCAATGTGCACACGCAACCAGGTGATGAGGTGATCTGTAGTTCACTTTCACATATATACCTTTATGAAGGTGGCGGTGTAGCGCTTAACTCGCTCTGCTCGATGGCCATGATTGAAGGGGATCGCGGAAGATTGAACGCAGCGCAGGTGAAGAATATGATTAACCCCGATGACATTCATAGACCAATCTCAAGATTGGTTAGTCTGGAAGACACTGTAAACAAAGGCGGAGGTGCTGTTTATGATTTTGATGAAATAAAAAAAATCAAGTCCCTCACTTCACAACACGGACTTGGACTGCATTGTGATGGCGCGAGATTATTCAATGCACTTCACGTAAATGGTCTCACTCCAGCTCAATATGCTGAACCGTTCGATTCGATTAGCATTTGTTTGAGCAAAGGATTGGGGGCACCAGTTGGAAGCATTTTGTTAGGTAAAAAAGATTTTATCATCAAAGCAAGACGGCGCAGAAAAAGCTTTGGCGGCGGCATGCGTCAGGCCGGAATAATCGCTGCTGCAGGTTTGTACGCTCTTCAAAACAATGTGGAACGTCTTAAAGAAGATCATAAAAATGCCAAGATTATTGCCTCAGAACTAATCAATCTATCGTGGGTAAAGTCAATAATGCCCGTTGACACCAACATTGTTATTTTTTCAATTCATAAAGAAAATGGCGCAGCAGAATACGTTGAAAAACTAAAATCAAAGGGTATTCTCTGCTTTCCTTTTGGACCAGATAAAATAAGAATGGTCACCCACCTTGACTTGGTGGATGACCATTTTCAATATCTCTTCGAATCGCTAAAGACTATTTCTTGATCAACTTGGTAGAAACCAAGGTGTCTTTAGAATGTACAATCAATGTGTAAACACCAGCTGCCATCGCAGGCTGAGCGGTTAATTGTGAACCAGTGAATCCCTCAACGTTCCAAACGACACGACCTAATTCATCAACAATCATCATCTCTGCATTTTCAATTTGACGCTCAAATGATATTGTCAAATCATCGCTGAATGGATTAGGGAAAACGGTGGTGCTATTTTCAATTTCTTCGACGTTGACAAAACAATTGTCAACGAAAAAGCTAAAGGTGCTCACATCATTACAGCCATTGGGATCTGTCACTGTCGCAAGGATAGAGTGATTTCCCTGGCCAAATTCGGCAGCATTGATTAGGAATAAATCATCATCACTTCCATCAAACCATAAATAGTTAAACTCACTTGGACCAGAGAGTTCATAAACTTCATTCAAACATAATGTTACGGGACCACCGAACTCGAAATCGAAATCATTCTCTGCGAGAAGATTAAAGTTTAGTGGATACTGACACCCATTGTCGTCTGTGATCATCAGGAAGTACTGTCCGCCTCCGATATTTTGAATATTTTGACTATCAGAAGTGTAATCTGATGGACCTGTCCATGCGAAATCATATGGAGCAGTGGCACCTGACACGAATGCATTGAGCTGTCCATCACCGCTATTTTCACACGCGGGTTGTTGCGATGTGATAAAAGCGTTCCAAGGCGCTGGTTCGAAAATTTCATATTCACCATTGAATACATCACCGCATGATGTAGTGACTTCTAGTGTGTACACACCACTGCTAAGATCATTGATGATATTGTCATATGATTCGAAACCATTCGGACCGGTCCAATAACTCACCAAATCCAAGCCAGCTCCAAAAACATAAGCTGTAATGCTACCTGTTCCAATGTCTCCTTTGTTCACAGGGCAGTTAATATTATTTACCACGCTCGCCAGCTGCGGTGCTTGATTATAGCTTTCTACCTCTACAGTGCATATTCCATTTTCACCGTAATAGCCATCGACTTGAATATAGATGACCTCATTCTGACCAGCGCACGAGATGTAGGTTTCAGAAGAGTATTGATTGGATGTGGGACATCCGCCAGGACGATCGTCGTTGGCTGCAAGGAGCGTGTACGTCGAAAAGTTGGCACAGTCATCAGCTCTATAAACTGCTATTTGAGTGTCAAACGCTTGTCCGAAGTCGCCGCATGTGGTGATGCGATAGGCTTGACCTTCTTGTGCAATGAAATAAGCCCAAACACTTTTTGTAGAAGCGCCCTCGCACCAGCGGCCGGGGAAATTGCAACCATTGCCCTCTGGAGCGATTTCTCCAAAACCAGCAATAGCGTAAGTATTATCAAGTTCTATAGCCCCCATATCAGGCATTACCTCCAATGCACCGCAAGGCTGGTCATAAACAGGGGTATTTGAGACACCCACTTGAAAATTATATACGTTACCAAAGCCCTGGCCTGTGAAAAGTCCGGTAAGGGCGCCATTTTCGTAGATTTCAAAAGTCAGACCTCCATCGCCATAACTATCTACAAAGTGTAGATCGTAAAACTCACCCTGTGTCAGACAGAATGGCCCTTCCGAATAAATTGAATTATTGTCGTATCCATTCTCAGAGTTGTCTGCGGCCGTGCCAGCGCAGCCCACGTTCAAGTTAGCGCCTTCAG
>CANGVZ010000301.1 GCA_947457285.1 Flavobacteriales bacterium
ACATCGTTGGCGTAAGCCAAGCCATGGCAGGGCTATGTGCAAAGATGGTGTAAATCAACAAATAGATAGACACCGAAATGACTGCGAAATTTGCTTGCTTCATACCTATAATACAACTTCAAAACATCTTTGTTTTCAATGTTCTAAATATTTTTAATAAAAAATCAATCGAACTAAACTGAGGTTGTAATGTTTGAAACATAACAAGTTTAAATCAATATGATCGCAACAGTACATCGTCAAGCCAATTTTAATAGTGCACACCGTATGCATAATAAAAATTGGAGTGATGAAAAAAATAGAACCTATTACGGAGCCTGCAACAATCCCAACTATCATGGGCACAACTATAAGTTGATTGTAAAAATTACCGGAGAAATCGATCCTGAGTCGGGTTATGTAATAGACATGAAAAAAGTGGGAGACCTCATTAATGAGGAAGTAATCGAACGCTTTGATCATAAAAATCTCAACATCGATTGCAGTGAATTTGACAACATGACCACATCATCGGAAAATATTGCAATGGTCATTCATCAGAAATTGCGCAATAAGATTGATCCAAAGTTCAAACTGAGTATTGTGCTTTACGAAACAGAAAAGAATTTTGTAGAGTTTGCGGATCAGTAATGGATTATTTTCGTGACGAAAAGATTCGTCCGAAATGTCTACCCTTAATAGAGCACTCGCTATTCAGCTGATGGAAGCGTCGTTTGACGGCAATCCTGCTGTGCACTTCTCTATTGGAAATGGGAATAATTACTTAAAAAAAAGAAAAGCGCTTGCTGAGTTTTTGGCAGACTATAGCCTACTTCGCAAGGGGCTTTTTATTTCGGGCAATAAAAAAGGGGTAATCTGTTTTTATCGCTCTGACGAGCGTATTCCATTTCTTGGGGAATTCAATCTGGAATTAAAACTTCTTTATAAAGCGATAGGATTTTGGCGTTTGCCGAAAGTCTTGTGGCGAAGTTTTTTAATCAAACAAAATCAGAAAAAAATCGGACCACACATTCATTGCTGGTACCTCGGTGCGTCACCAGAAGGAAGAGATTTTGACGCCGCCAATGAATTGAAAGAAATGCTCTATAAGGAATCAGACCGCTTACAACTGCCAGTGCTCGCGGAAACAACTATGACCCAAAACAACAGAGTTTACGAGCGCATGGGATTTAAAACCTATGCTACTGTAGTTGTAAGCGGAATGAAAACCTTTTGTATGATTAGAGAGCCAAATAAAATCAATTGAGAACTTCTGAACCCGAAGCCTTGAGTTGGCGTGGGCTCATTCCGAAGGTATTCTTCAATGCCGCACTGAAATTACTTAAGTTTTCGTATCCGAAATCAAGGTAGATATCGCTTGCCTTCACCTTTTTCGATTCCAATAGCTCCTTCGCTCTTTGAAGGCGCTTTAATTGGAACCACTTTCCAGGTGTGCAACCATACTTCATTCTAAAACGGCGCTTGAATGTAGATAGACTCATTCCACAGATAAATGAAAGCTCTTCGAGACTCAAATTGCTCAAGGCATGACTCTCGACAATTTTCTTAAATCTAATATCTTTTGCCTTCCATATAATTCCAGCGAGATAGTTGCTAAAGCCAGGCACATTATCGTAGCACCATGAGAGGAGTTGTTTAAACTCTTTCTTCAATTGCTCTGGCTGTTCGTTCATGTTCGGCTCTTGAATGCGAGACATGAATTGTAAAATGGCTTCATTTTTAACCAAAACAATATGTTTTGGGTTGAATTCATTTTGAGCTGACGCTTCGATAACTATGCTTCTTTCTTTGAGAAATTCTGAAATTACAGCATCTTCAAAGAAAAAGAGTAGCGATTTATAATTGCTATGACTGCTTGCAGCCCTCTCCTGCATGATGCAATTGCCCTTGCTGATGAAGAGCACATCGGATTCGGAGATTTGTGTAGCATCTTCATTAACAAAGAGCTTTTTAGAGCCTTGCAAAACAAAGCTCACTACGTTCTTAGTAAGTTTTACTTGATTCAGCGATCCTACGTTGTTCGTCTCGTAGATCACGTAAGACACGTCGTTTACAATGTTGTTCTGATTTACAACAAAGTCATTAGGAACTACTTGTGCACTCATAGTAGGATGGTTTATGTGAATATGAGTCAAACACGAGTAGGTTGTTATTGTTCACAAGCTTAAACAAAGTTGTGTTTTATCTTTATTATCAAGGCTTTCGGATGATATTTCTGTTAAATCAGGGGCCGTTTGTTGAACTTTTGTAATGAAAAAAGGCCTTTTTTAAAGGCCTTTTTTCATTTGGGAGTCAATTTGTTACTCCGAATAGAGTGTTTGAACGGGAACGCGCACCCCTTCTTTATATCCTACCACAAAGGCGTCCGTGAACCCTCTCTGTTGTAAAGATTTCATTGCTCTTTCTGCTTTTTCATAGGTAAGGAACATTCCTACGCAATAGCGCGTGAATCCTTTGGGAGTGACTTCTGAGTACACAGGCTCCATTCCATTAAAGATTTCTACATCTATAGCCTCTCTAAACGCCCCTACTTGAACCATGAATAGTTTGCCGGATGGAAGAGTATTTTGAAGAAGGCCTTGAGCAGAGCCGTAAGCGATAGTGGTACCCAATTCAAATTGATCGAACTTCAATGGCTCCAACAATTTTATTTCAACTTGTTCGCGAGCTATTTCCGTAGTTGTAGAACCTGTTACATTTTCTCGATTGATTTTCTCCTCTGGAGCGAGAGTGCCCGGGGTTTTTACTACTGCTTCTTCCGCTGAATTCACCGCCTCGGCTACGGCTTCATTCTCTTTTACAACTTTAAACTCCGTTCTACGATTCAAAGCCAGCTGTTCTTCGGTACAAGTGGTTTTTATCGAACCTTCGCATTTACAGTCATTGATAGGTAAATCCTCGCCGTATCCTTTGTATCGGAGTTGATTTGCTGTTACACCTTTAGAAATGAGGTATTGAACAGTACTTTGAGCTCGTTTTGAAGATAGCGTTGCGTTGGAAGATCGAGAACCTCGGCAATCGGTGTGCGACCCGCATTCGATTACAAATTGTGGGTTATTGAGAAGAATATTCGCAACCTTGTCTAGTTCAGTAGCACCTTGGCTGGTAATATCCCATTTTGCCGATTCAAAATAGATTGGCTCTAGAGAAAGTAACGCAGCTAAATCATCCCCAATTCCAATTTTCTTTAATGAAAGATCTCCAAGATCATTCAAGCTGAAACTATTTCCAGTTGAGTTTACTTTCACTCCATCAATCTTCTTTGGAGCGTAACCTGCTTTCTTCAACTCGATATCTACAGAGGTTAGGTTGCTGAATTTTTTCAAATCCAGTTCTTGCGCAAACTTTCCGTCAGCCCCCGTATAAACAGAATCTTGAGCATCACCTGCAGTGAACTTTATTAGAACGTTCGAGATTGGGGATTGTGACTTCGATTCAACGACGATACCAGAAAGCTCAAAGGATGAAATCGGGCTAATGCTTAATGATTGCTTTACCGTTCTGAAATAAGCGTGCTTTCCACCCGCGTAATTAAGCTGGGCTTGTTTGTAACCGTCCGCAATCACTGTGAGTGTTCCTCCGTTGGCGTTAACATTAATAGCACCACCATCGTCGGTAGTGAGCTGTTCGGCGGGTACGCTGGTTAAGTCGTATTGAGCCTTTAAATTCAATCCACGAAGAATTTCTGAGGTTTTCTCATCTTTGATAG
>CANGVZ010000302.1 GCA_947457285.1 Flavobacteriales bacterium
CAAATAGAAATTGTAGAGTTGAAATGAGAGTAAAACATTTATATGCATTGGTAGTGATTTTCTCTGCGGTCATTGCCTGTTCAAATACAAAGAGTACAATTCCTAACGAGAATGTAGGAAGTCTTGCCGATGTGAATGATGCGCGCATTGAAGCGCTTATCAAGCAAATGACCGTTAAGGAAAAGATCGGTCAAATGACACAGCTCAATCTTGATGTTGTTGGTGTTGGCGGAATCTATACACTCGTTGAACCCCATCGTATTGATAGCGCCAAACTTCATAAGGCTATTGTAGAATATAGCGTAGGATCCATTCTGAATTGCGGTGGTCATGCCTATCCGAGAGAACAATGGTTAGAAATTATTGGCACTATTCAGCGGTTTGCTATGACCAAATCGCGCTTGAAGATTCCAGTGATATATGGAATTGATGCGATACATGGAGCGAACTATGTGAGTTATTCCACTTTATTCCCTCAACCGTTAGCTCAGGCCGCTACGTTTGATCGTTCATTGGTAGAACAAGGCGCAGCGATCACCGCTTATGAGACGCGCGCTGCGGGAATGCCCTGGAACTTTTCACCAGTTTTGGATGTGGCGCGCAATCCTTTGTGGTCGCGTGTTTTCGAGACATACGGTGAAGATCCACTTGTTTGCGCAGAATTAGGTGCTGCGGCCATCAAAGGTTATCAAAACTCTTCAGCGCCTGTGGCTGCGTGCATGAAGCACTTCTTAGGATACAGCGGTATGCGCACTGGTAAAGACCGCACTCCTGCTTTGATTCCAAATATTACTCTCCGAGAAATATATCTTCCGCCATTTCAAAAAGCTATTCAAGAAGGAGCGCTCACGGTGATGATCAATAGCGGTGAAATAAATGGGGTTCCGGTGCATGCTGATAAAACGATTTTGATTGATCTTCTCAGAAATGAATTGAAGTTTGAGGGTCTCGCTGTAACGGATTGGGAGGATGTGATAAAACTGCACATGAATCACCGCGTGGCTGCAAGTCTGAAAGAAGCTACATATCTGGCCATTGATGCCGGTATTGATATGGTCATGGTACCCAATGATTATAATTTTAGTGATTTACTTTTGGAGTTGGTGAATGAAGGAAGAATCTCTGAAGAGCGATTGAATATTTCAGTAAGAAGGATTTTAAAAGTAAAACAAAAACTGGGCTTACTCGAGAATAGCCTTGTGCCCACTGTAAAGGACTATCCCGATTTTGCTTCTGCAAAACATAAGGAGGCTGCACGTAAAACGGCAGAGGCCGCCATCACATTATTGGAAAATAGAAATAACGTATTACCGCTCAATAAATCTGCAAGAGTCTTTGTTACTGGTCCCGCTGCAAATTCGATGAGTATGTTGAATGGAGCGTGGAGCCGCACATGGCAAGGAACGGATACCATTTGGGACGATCCAGCAATGCTCACAATTTATGAAGCATTTTTAAAGAAAAATATTAAGGCTACCTACCGCAAAGGAGTGGAGATTGATAAAGAGGTCGATGTGAAAGCGGCGTTGGAAGCTGCTGCCCAGTCGGACGTAATCGTGGCATGTGTGGGTGAAAAACCGAGCACAGAAAAGCCAGGGGACATCGATGATTTATCCATGAGTAGCACACAAATCAACTTTGTGTTGGAGTTGGTGAAAACAGGTAAACCCGTTGTATTAGTATTAGTAGAAAACCGACCATTATTGGTAAATGCTATTGCAGACAAAGTAGCAGCCGTGGTGATGGCGTACCAGCCAGGAGATTACGGAGGAGAGGCCTTGACGAATATTCTCTTTGGAGATGTTGCTCCTGTGGGAAAGTTACCGCTTACATATCCGCGGTACAATCACACGTTACTGACATACGATCATAAGTACACTGAAACGGTGGATCAGCAATTTGGAAATAAGGCTTTCAATCCGCAATGGGAATTTGGATATGGATTGAGTTATGCCAACCTTCAATACAGCAATTTGCAGGTCAGCATAAATCCTGAAGGAAGACTTATTGTAAATGTTACTATAACTAACCCGAGCAAATATTCGGTAAATGAGAGTGTATTGCTTTTCGCACGCGATATGTACGCCAGCGTAACACCTCATACCAAGAAGTTGAGACAGTTTAAGAAAGTTACGATAGGAGCAAATGCAACTGTGAATGTTGGATTTGAATTGACAAAAAATGATTTGTCATTTTATAATGCCCTAGGAAAATTGACATTTGAGCCTGGTGAATTCGAAGTACAAATTGGAGCACTAACAAAAACAGTAGAAGTGAAATGAGAACGATAGCAGCGGTATTGGTAGTATTGGTGCTTGCAGGATGCAAGCAAAGCGACCCTTCAGAAGTATTGATGCGTGAAGGGGATGTGCTCACATTTGCTGGGCGCAAGTGGGATATCAAGAGCAGCAATACGCAGGTGGGACCAGGCCCCAATCTTTTCTCAAAGCGCTATAATGATGTACGTGTAGACGAAAATGGATATTTGAGACTTAGCATCATAAATCGCGATGGCTTGTGGTATTCTACAGAGGTGATTTCACAAGACACTATGGGTTATGGTAAGTACGCCTGGACATTGCAAATGGATCCTATGGAGTTTGCGAGCAACGTCGTGTTGGGATTGTTTACGTGGGACAACAACACGTTTTTTACAGACGGTAATAGTGAAGTCGATATAGAATTTTCAAAGTGGGGAAATGAGGAAAGCACGTCGCCGCTTACCTATTCCGTACAGCCAGTGCAGTTTGGTCCCTTCAATGATGAGCGCAGTGAATACATGAATATCGATCCCGAATTATTGCACGGTGTTACTACACATGTGTTCGAATGGACAGATACACTGATTACATGGTATAGTTATAAAGGTGAATACAACAGCGGTAATCCAAGGATAGCATCATGGAGTTTTGATTTGAACAATCCAGCCCGCATCAAATATGAAGGCCCGAATCAATCTCAGCCGATCATCATTCCAGCACCAGGCAATACCACCAATGCACGCATGAATTTCTGGACGCTGCCTCATGTGGCGATTGGACCGTCAAATGGACAGCGACACGAAATAACGATTCGTGATTTTCGTTACGAGCCATTTTAAAGGATGAAACAAAGATTTGTATTTATTGCATTAGCCGCGCTGAGCGTGGCTTCTATGTTGGCTGTTGGGTGGAATAATTTCGGGTTTCACCGCAGCAGACAGGTGGGAGATAAAGTGGACAGCCTTCATTCTGTCTATGTTTACTACAATGGAAGTGTAGCTAATGTTAGCGGGCGCAACACCGCACCGGATGGCTATAATCTTGGCCTCAAGTATCAGTGTGTGGAATTTGTGAAGCGTTATTACTATCAGCACCTCAAGCATAAAATGCCTGACAGTTATGGTCACGCAAAGGATTTTTTCGATTCAAAGATCGCCGATGGCGGATATAGCAAACGACGCGATTTAAAGCAATATTCCAATCCAAGTGTATCCAAACCTGCCGTGAGCGATTTGATCGTCTATAAAGGCACTTTATACAACGAATATGGACATGTGAGCATTGTGTCGCAAGTCTTCGACAACGAAATCGAGATCATCCAGCAAAATCCTGGTCCCATGGCTTCTTCGCGCGAGCGAATCCCGCTCACCAAAACAGCTGATGGGAAGTATCAGATCGACCACAGCCTTATTGTGGGGTGGTTGAGGAAGTAGGAG
>CANGVZ010000303.1 GCA_947457285.1 Flavobacteriales bacterium
AGCAAATTCTTTAGTAAATACCCACTCATCCAAACGGAACGTGTAGAAACGATCACCGATGGTATTTTTAAAAGTTTGATCAAACTGTTTTTGATACAAGACCTCATTCGGCCGGAAACTCTGAATGAGTTTGTCCACATATTCTACCGAACCTTGAGCAGCGAGAAATTCTCCAGTTGAAATATCTAAAAAAGCGACACCCGCATTGCCAGGCGTATTGTTGTTGCCAGTGAAAGCCACGGCAGCAACGAAATTATTCGACGAAGCGTCAATGGTCTTATCGTTGTAAGAAACGCCCGGTGTCACCAATTCGGTGATGCCGCGCTTCACGATTTTCTTCGTGAGTTTTGGATCTTCGAGTTGATCGCAAATCGCAACACGATTGCCTGCTTTAACGAGTTTGGGTAAATACGTGTCGAGGCTATGATGCGGAAAGCCCGCGAGCTCGACATATGCTGCAGCGCCATTTTTTCTTTTGGTAAGCGTGATGCCCAAAATTTTGGAAGCACGAATGGCATCTTCGCCAAAGGTCTCGTAAAAATCACCGACTCTGAAAAGCAATAAAGCATCTGGATAGCGCGCTTTTATTCCGTTGTATTGCTTCATCAACGGGGTTTCCACCACTCCATCATTCACGGCGCTGATATGTTCGTTTTCTTGTTTCACCTTTTATAAAAAAGCAAAACTGCCGCCTCAATAAAGAAGACGGCAGCTTCGCTAATCATGTAAAAATCGTTGAGTCAAACGTACTACGTAACCTGAAAATTCCTATTCGTAGTTTTCAACAAAAAACCAACAAAAAAGACAGGTAAAATTATGCCACCTTTAATTGGCTGAGTTTACTACGGCTGAACTTATCCTTGGCGTAGGCCAATGTGACTTTGAATTCTTTTTCTTTTGAAGAAGGCAAATCATACATCGCATCGAGCATGATGGCCTCGCAAATACCGCGAAGACCGCGCGCTCCGAGTTTGTATTCAATCGCTTTTTCAACGATGAAATCCAATACCTTTTTATCGAAGGTCAATTTCACCCCATCCATATCAAACAATTTCACGTACTGTTTGATAAGGGCGTTTTTCGGCTCGGTGAGAATTCTTCTCAATGTCACCTCATCCAAAGGATTGAGGTGGGTGAGCACTGGGAAGCGACCGATCAATTCGGGAATGAGACCATAGCGCTTGATATCAAGCGGACTCACATATTGGAGCATGTTCGTGCGATCCACCAAATCTGCACCTTGGGTACCGTAACCGATCGCAGCAGTATTCATTCTTCTTTCAATGATTTTATCGATGCCATCGAAAGCACCTCCACAGATGAAGAGAATATTTTTGGTATTTACCTGAATCATTTTTTGTTCGGGGTGCTTGCGTCCTCCTTGCGGCGGCACGTTGGCGACCGAACCTTCTAAGAGTTTCAACAAAGCCTGTTGCACACCTTCACCGCTAACATCACGCGTGATGCTTGGGTTGTCGCTCTTGCGAGCGATTTTATCGATCTCATCGATGAAAACGATTCCTCGTTCGGCACGAGTCACATCGTAATCAGCATCCTGGAGCAAACGCGATAGAATACTTTCCACGTCTTCCCCAACATATCCAGCTTCGGTGAGAACCGTAGCATCTGCAATACAAAACGGAACGTGCAGCATTTTCGCAATGGTTTTAGCCAAAAGCGTTTTGCCCGTACCCGTTTCACCGATCATAATGATATTTGATTTCTCAATTTCAACACCATCAGAATCCTTGGTATCCTTTTGCATCAAGCGTTTGTAGTGATTGTAAACAGCCACGGCGAGCGACTTTTTCGCCTCGTCTTGACCGATTACATATTCATCCATAAACACCTTGATGTCTGCTGGCTTTTGAAGCTCTAAGTCTTTATTAGCCGGTGTTGCAGCCTTCGAACGCACCTCCTCATTGACAATTGCATTGGCTTGTGAGGCACAATCCTCACAAATATGACCACTGAGGCCAGCAATCAAGATGCTCACTTCACTTTTCTTTCTTCCACAAAACGAACAGGTAATTTCTTTCATCGCAACATTTGAAATAGACTGCAAAAATAACCATATTCGCTGCATGGCTGACATCAAGAACTTTTATGTGCTCAAAAGTTCCGCCGGAAGCGGAAAAACCTATGCCCTTGTGAAGTTTTATCTTCAACTGGCACTGGGCACAAAAGACCATACTTACTATAAGCATATCCTCGCGATTACCTTTACCAATGCGGCTGCCGCAGAGATGAAGGAGCGCATTATCTTGCGTTTGAAAGAATTTAGCGTCCTTCCAGAACCGGGAGCGAAGCCAAATCAACTTTTTGAAGAAATAAAAGAAAAATTGGGCATTCCCGATCACGAATTGAGGATTCGGGCGGAAAAAACCCTTGTGCATATGCTGCACAACTATGGACTGATTGGTATTTCGACCATTGATAGCTTTACGCACCGCATTGTGCGCAGCTTTGCACGCGACCTCCGCCTCCATCCCGACTTCACTATTGAAATGGATACCGCTGCGTTCAATGAGCGTATTGTCGATACGGTACTGGATCAGATCGGCTCCAACCCAGAATTGACGACATATTTGGAAAAATTTGCGCTCGAAAACTATGAGTCCGAAAAGAGTTTTAAAATAAGAGGCAATCTCGAACAGGTCTGCTATCAGCTCGGGAATGAAGAGTCAATAGCAGCATTGAAAGAAATTGAAGTGTTAGGACTCAGCGATTTTGACCGGATTCGTAAACAACTCTTTGAAATCATCCGCAACTACGAGCGTAAGTTGGAAATACCATGCAGGAAGGCAATTGAAGCATCGGATGCCGCCGGATTGGTTGTTTCTGATTACTCTTATAAAAAGAGTTCTGCTTTCGCCTATTTCCATAAGCTGCTTCAAGGCATTATAGAGTTACCTGGCAAACGTTTCCGAGAAACCGTTAACAAGCCTAACAGTTGGTTTGCCGCTAAAGTGCCCGCCTCAATTAAAATGAAAGTGGAGCAAGTACTGCCCATCTTAAATGAGTGCGCAGCAGAAGTATTAGAAATCATAGATAGTCGTGATTTCGAAAATTATAAAATCGCAGAAAACGCCGCGAATGTCGTCTATAGTATGGGTATGCTTGCAAAACTTGCCCTTGTGGCGCGCGAATTGAAAGAGGAAGAAAACCTTGTCTTGATTCAAGATTTTCAAAAAATAATTTCTGAAATCGTCAATGACAATCCTGCGCCCTTCATCTATGAGCGTGTAGGCGAGCGCTATAATCATATACTCTTTGATGAATTTCAAGATACATCAGGATTGCAATGGAGCAATTTTTTACCCTTGATAGAAAACGCCTTGTCCAAAGGACACTTCAACTTATTGGTAGGGGATGGCAAACAAGCCATCTATCGTTGGCGTAATGGTAAGGCTGAACAGTTTGTGAAACTACCTGAATTGCTTGGAGACCAACTTCCCGAGAGAAGACAAGCTATTCAATACAATTATCAAAAAGGAGTATTAAACAAAAATTTTCGCAGTTCGGCGGCAATTATCGACTTCAACAATCAACTCTACAAAAGATATGAAGAAGGTGAATCGCTCATACTTGCTAAAGACGTTTATGAAGACCAGGCACAAGAAAAAGTAAAAGAGACGCAAGGTTACGTCGAAGTATTTATCAATTCTGAAGAGAAAAAAAATAAAACCGA
>CANGVZ010000304.1 GCA_947457285.1 Flavobacteriales bacterium
CGGTGACTGCTCCATTGTGAATTATGAGGGTTGCCACAAAAGCACCAATATCATAATTGTGAATGATGTGATCTGAAAAATAGCCCAATCCTGGATGGTTCCGAGCATCAGGAGCTGCAATCACTTGTTCTGTTTGTACAGTTTTGAAGAAGCTATAGAATTCTTTTTTGTTCCAAGTATGCCCTTTGAAATTATCGAGTTCTTTACCTCCAACAAAGCAATAGTCGCAATGCAGATTATTGAGTTTTTCGTCAAAATACCAAAATGAAACACGATCTGCGCTGAGACAGTCTGATAATGACCTACTCAGCATTTCATAACTCTCGTCAATCAATCCGCCTTGAATGGCATCATGACTATGAATTTTTAGCAGAGTGTTTTTGATAAGGTATTGACGTTCTAAATCTTTCTTTTCATCAGTGATATTATGAATGATACCACTAATTTCAAATACTCCTTGTGAAAACTGAATAGTTCCACGAATACGAATCCACCGTTCGCAATTATCCGATATTTTTAATATGACCTCGTCTTCCCAAACTTTGTTATTTGCAGCGCATTCAAAGAATGATTCCTTTAATTTTTTGATGTCATCGTTCGAAAGGAACTTCAAAATAATTTCAGGTTGGTTTCGCAAAATTGCTGGTTGAATATCAAGGATATCCTTAGCTCCTTCGGAAAAATAGGAGAACTCTACTCTTCCGGTACTTCGAATTCCTATTTGAAAAAGCACCCCTGGAACATTGTCAGCAATCTGCTTGAATCCCACTAGATAGCGTATCAAATCATTTTCTACTTTCCTGCCACCTTGTGTCTCACAAGCTGCAATAAGGTGTATGAGATGATTTTTTTCTTGAAACACTTGAACATAAGTGTCAAGAACTTGAGTGGCGCCTTTATTGGTAACGAGATTAGTAGGGTAGGAGTGTCCTTTTTTTCTTCGAAGCGTGCTGATGCTTTGGTCTGCCAAAACAGGGAAAATATCTTGCAATTTTCGACCTTGTTTGTAATTCTCAAAGCCGCTTACCTTAATCAATTGGGGACATAAGTATTGAAGATCATTATCAACACTGATTGCAAATCCAAGCGGTGAATAATCGAAGAAGTCCTTGATATTTGGCTCGATTTGCATGAGTCGGTTATAGCTTTGATACTCATCTGAAATATTGCGAATAAATACGATGAGACCTTCGCCACCAATCGTCTGGGAGCCAATGCACGTGAATCTAAAATACCCTACATTTTGAAAGCCTCTGCTATATGTTAGAATGGTTTCTTCTAAAATTAGGTTTTCCTTGTCCTCACAGTAGGTAAGAAACTCTATCAAGTGCTTTCTTGAGTCGCTCTTTAAAATCTCGTAGAACTGGGAAAGTTGACCTTTTGTTTTCAACTCCATGCGCCAATCTTTGACAAGTAGAAAACTGCCAAAGTCGCCCATGAGGAGTTTATGTAGATCTTGAAGGGGGAGAGGGGTGTGTGCCATAATCAACCGAGTTTGAGGTTATAAGAAAGTCCTCCCTTCAATTCCTCAATCCATTGTTCCGCCTCTCGCGTAGAATTGAATACCTTAGTAGGTATCGTAGGCTTATATAGTTTGACATACAAATTTGCAATGACCCTCATCGTAAATGAAGGAACTACAAATGCATCTGCGACTTTCGATCGCAATGTGTCTGAGTCGCGATAAATTCTTTTCACAGAAGGACTAATCTCTCCAACGTCGGAAAGGTCCGTAATACAATACCTCGTTGAAAAATGTGACAGCTCTGAAACTTTTTCGAACATGTCATAAAGTAAATGCTCTGTTACATTCACCTTGTTTTTAAAGCTCGTTTTAAAGATCAATCCGTCAAAACTCATTTCGAACTGATCATTTTCATAGTATAGGTTAGTCATAAGCGGTGGTGTTAAGGTTAGTACACCCCCTTTTTAAAGGGTCATATTTTCTATTCACTTGCAGGTTTACAGAAAATGACAATTGAAAAGTAAGGATAATAGACGGAAACATCAAGAGATTTTAGCCTAAACATTTAATTTTAACGACCAATCGAAATACTAGATATATCAAGGGTTTTAAGGCTTTTTTCTCACTTAAAAATTGTTTATTCCGTCCAAAACATGTTTGGTATTTGACATTTCAGCATTCATTCATCTAATTATGTAATTGGTGCCTTTCAGATTCAATTTTATCGAAGGATGTGTTTGTTTACAACCATTACTTTTAGACTTAAAATATCTGATGTAAGTTTGAAGCGATGAAGCAAGCATTACATTTTGAAGAATTTTCCAAGCCTACTTATGAAGAGTGGATGGCTGCCGTTCAAAAAGAACTGTCTGGAAAGCCATTTGAATCTTTACTGTGGAATCCCACTCAAGGAATTAAACTTGAGCCATATTACCATCAATCAAAAAGAAACCTCGTTCATATAAACCCTACAAGGTCGAATTGGGCCATAGGTCAGTGGATAGATTTTACTTCAGAGAAAGAGACCAATCTTCAGATATTAAAAAGTCTTGAAGGAGGGGCGAATTTTATTTACTTGAATCTATCGGGCAATCTTGCTGCAGTTGATTTTTCAGCACTCTTCAAAGATGTAATTCTTGACTACATAGAAATTGCCCTTGATGCACATGGTAACAATGAAATTCTGGAGCAATTCTCACAATTTTATAACAACTCCAAGCCTGAAGGCTGGAAAGTGGCAATTTATAATTCTAGTTCGTACTTAAATCTAAAGGAAAAATACGAGGACTTAATCGGGTTTAAACATAATAATGTGCACTCGCTATGCATTGATGCGAGCATGGTTCAGAATAACGGAGGCAGCACAATTGATGCGATCGTTTATGCGCTGATTCATGGTAAAGAAATAATAAACCGAATGATCGCTCAGGGTCGTAAAATTGATGATGTTGCGGCACTAATTCGTTTTCAGTTTGCTACCGACACCTCTTATTTTCTTGAAATTGCTAAGTTCAAAGCATTTAGGATATTATGGGCGCAAGTAGTGAATGCATATCAGCCTGAGCACAATTGTTCCGTAAATACGATTGTTGATTCTGTTTCTTGTTCTTTCTCTATAGCAACATTAGATGCTGAAAATAATTTGTTGCGCGCGACCATTAGCGCGATGGCCTCAGCCATAGGCGGAGCAGATACCATTACGAACTTGAGTTTTAATTATTTCTTGGAAGAAAATCAGAACTCCGCATCCAGGTATTCAAGAAATATTCTTCACCTTTTGAAAGAGGAAAGCTATTTTGACGCCGCACGTGATGCAGTAAAGGGAGCGTATTACGTCGAGGAATTGATTTATCAAACTTCTGAGGTAGCTTTGAATAAGTTTAAAGAACTTTGCGATCTTCCCTTTGAAGAAGCTGTGAATACTATCAATGATTCTATAGAAAAAGAACGGAGTCTAAAGATTTCAGCTTTTGAAAGTGGGGATAAAACAATTTTGGGAGTGAATAAATATCCTAATAAGAAAGACCCTCGTTTGAACACTAAATTAAAGTCCGTGGAGGCAAATAGACTGGCAGCAAATATGGAGTCGAACATTCGTAACACTAGTAACTAATGGAGCCAAACTTTAAGAATATTCAATTGCCGATAGCACAAGGGGCGAGTGTTTCATGTCAACATGAAGGATTTGCACCAGGCATCGCTCCATTTTTGAGAGGACCTTATGC
>CANGVZ010000305.1 GCA_947457285.1 Flavobacteriales bacterium
TATAACTGGTCGGGTACACGCCCCAGCCATTATCTAAGGCTCTTGTCAAAAGAATAGGTTGATTAAATGGGGCATACGTCAAATCAACATTATTCGAACCAGATACCGAAGCAACGGTATTCAAATTCAATCGAGCGTCTACGCCTACGTTGTTTACAATTTGAAGGGTGAGAGAAGCCCTTTCAAGGGCAAGTGAACCTTCAGGCAAATTCACTCCCTCAAATAGCGGTTCCTCTTCATTGATCACATACGTGTGCTGACCAAAATATCCGGTTGCATACTCGACCACTGCATCAATAAAAGATAATTCAACCACAACGCTATCTTGGCCTTGCACTACAGCAGACACTGGAGCGTCGGCAGCAACACTAACGGCTGCCTCCACAAATACCTCGTTGAAGCCAGAACCAGTGGAACCACGCAGATCAAACTCAAAATGTTCAAGATCATAAGAACCTTGCACAACACCAGGAATGTCTGACTGTGCAGGTGGTGTTGCTGCATTGATCACCAAAGGCACTCCTTCGTTTAATAATCCAGGCAGGGAAAAAACCGATGTCATGTAACCATTAATGTAGTTGACCACTCGATATTGCAACGTTCCCGACTTCATACGCACGCGCTTCAACTGCACTCCATTGGGAATATCAAACTCGATGTCTCGATTCACATTGATGATAGAAGCTCCTGCTGGAAGTGTTATAGAACCACTGTTGAATGGAACCTTAAAACTCTCAGCAACTGTGGTGTCGGGAATTTGAGCCAAAGAATCGAAATTGAGGTCAGCAATATCTCCTCGGTAGATCAAGCTCCACAGTCCATTTTCATCCGTCGTCAAGAGGGAATCTGCGACAATATCATTGAGCTGCAACTCCCCTCGAAATAATGGAACACTCACATCTGTATTCCATGTAGTTTCATCTTTTCTACATGAAATAAGAAGTAAAATTGACATTAAAACAAGTAGTGATCTCATCCGCTGAAAGTTACAAAATAAATTCAAATTACCCTCGCTGCGCCTTTGCAAACAATCCAGGCCTCCACGAACGCAGACCAATGAATATCAAGCCCAACACCATAGGCAAAGTGGCCAGATGCAAACGTTGAGGAATGAAAAACCAACATGCCACTAGAAGCAATAAAAGAATGGTATTCCACTTAAAATACGTCTTCACCCAATTCCTTTTCCATGATACAAAAACCAAAATAAAGTTGATTGGATTCGCCCATAACAGGTTCAAATTCCACTTGGTTGCAGTGTGATCAGTAAAGAACCATAAGAAAAACACCATCACTCCCACCAGTCCTACGGCTAGCATCAGAAATCGGTCAACTGGAGTGAAAGCCAACTTTTTCTTAAAAACTAATATTCCAATAATTAATTGAATAAAAAAAAGCAATCCAAAAACATTGATCGGTGTAAGCAGGGAATTATCATTCAACTCGTATTCGTAGGGCAAAACCTCAGCAATAGGTTTCGCCAATAATCCATTACCATAGGAAGCATAAGAAAAATCCTTCATCAATGAATCTGGAAGGAACATCACATCTTCTTTGCCCATCACCTTATCGCATGGAAGCCCCAAGGCTAAATCAATACCGAAATCGCTCCACGGCATATGATCCAAATAGCGTTGTATCGCATCTCTAAATGTCCACTCCTTCGCTCTCACGTATGTAAACTCAACAGGAATGGAAGAAGATTTACGTATCATATCACGCACTCGTGTAGCACAATTATCATAAAAGAAATCGTAGCGATATGTCCTATTTTCTGGCTCATAATTCTCCACCAATAAATCGAACAATCGTCTCTTATCTTCTATGGATAGTAACAATTCCTGTTCGTAGATACCACGACCCGAATAGATATACTCTTGCTGAAAATTTGCAAAATCCTCAAGTGATAGTTTGTAATCCAATTTTCCTTGAGCAAATTTCCAATAAAAATCATCTGAAAATTCAAAGGTTCCGTAGTTGAATACCCAGTCTACCCAACGACCATCGAGAGAATCTTCATATCGAATTGCCGTGTGTCCAAAGATGCTATACAAATCAGGCCCGCTGGTACAACTCAACAATGTGAAACGTGCACTCTCCGACGCCTGATAGCGCTTATTATCTTGCGCAATCATCTGAAGAGCAAATAGACTTAATAGAATCAGTAAGATTTTTTTCATAAATCAGAAATAGATCCTGAAAACACCTTCGTGGCTGGTCCTTTCAAGAATACATTAGTAAAGTGATTATTTGCATTTTTATCAAAACTAACGGCTAATTCCCCACCTCTTGTAAGCACTCGAATCTCACCATCCATCTGCTCATGCAATGCGAAAACAAGTGCAGCAGCTGTTACTCCTGTTCCGCAAGAGAGTGTTTCATCTTCCACTCCTCTTTCAAATGTGCGCATCCGGAGAGTATTTTTAGTGATTTTTTCTATAAAATTCACATTGGTACCACAGGGTGCATAATCTTCGTGGTATCGAATAGGCTTAGCCTCGGAATGAATATCCATCCGTTCGACGCCAGCCATAAATTTTACGAAATGTGGACTCCCAGTATTTAAGAAATAAGCTCCCCCCCCTCGCTCTATAATTTCAAAAATATCCTTCATTTTTACGGCAATCATATCACCATCAATAGTAGCATTATGATTACCATCGATTGCCGCGAATGTGCATGAATCTGAAAACATTTTCAATTCTGAGGCGAATTTCACTGCACATCTGCTTCCATTACCACAAAAACTGCTACTGCCATCAGGGTTATAAAAGTTCATATAAAAATCCTGACCCTGATGACGGGGAGGTTCAATCATTATAAGACCGTCTGAACCGATTCCGAAATGGCGGTCGCACAAACGCTGAATTTGTTGCGAATTCAGGTCAAAACGCATATCACGATTGTCAATCATGATAAAGTCATTGCCTGTGCCATGATATTTTGTAAATTCAATACTCACCGTGCAAAGATAGTCACCAAAACGACAGGATTTCCGCGCTATATTCGCCCTTAGAATTTAGGATGACATGTCGACATTAGAAAAAACCGATTCAACGAAGCAGGGTCAGCTCAGCAGTGATTTGCTGCTCAAAGCTTTCAGGCTTATGTCCACTGCCCGCAACTTGTCGGATATATATGAAGAAAACGCCAAGGTAACCTCCAAATACGTCCACGCTACTTCTCGCGGACATGAGGCCTGCCAGCTTGCCCTCGGATTGCAACTCAAACCTCAAGATTTTTTAAGCGCCTACTATCGCGATGATAGCATTCTCTTGGGAATGGGGATCACACCCTACGAGCTCATGCTACAGTTGATGGCCAAGCGCGATGACATATTCAGTGGAGGCCGCACCTATTATTCTCACCCTTCACTCAAAAGGGAAGATATGCCCAAAATACCTCATCAATCCAGCGCTACAGGAATGCAAGCTATTCCAGCCACTGGCATTGCAATGGGGATGCAATACCGCGAAAAACAAGGATTGGATCAATACGCCTCGTCCGAAGAAAAACCCCTGGTGGTTTGCTCAATTGGTGATGCAGCAATGACAGAGGGCGAGGTGAGCGAAGCCTTTCACATGGCGACACTCAAACAACTACCAATCGTATTTTTTGTACAAGACAATGAATGGGATATAAGTGCACATTCCAGCGAGATACGCTTTGGAGATGCGGTTACA
>CANGVZ010000306.1 GCA_947457285.1 Flavobacteriales bacterium
ATCCCTTGTTCCCTGTCCTCAAAAAACCCTTGTTCCCCTGTCCTCAAAAAACCCTTGTTCCCCTGTTCCCAAAAATCCCCTTGTTCCCCTGTTCCTAAAAATCCCTTGTTCCCCTGTTCCCAAAAAACCCCTGTTCCCTGTCCCCCCTCTCCCATCTCATTCGCCCATCGCCCCTCGCCCATTATTCTTATCTTTGGTGCGGACTTTGTTTGCGGACAAATATTATGTTTAGCTTGAATATTAAACGGACCCTTTCTCTCCTCTTCGCCGGACTCTTTTCGAGTTCGGTGGTGGCGCAAGACAGTACCCTTAAAGTATTGTTTATCGGTAATAGTTATACCCACATGTATGACTTACCAGGCACTGTAGCCTCTTGTGTCTCTAGTATTTCAAATAAAAAACTAGTGCTGGAATATGACCATGCCACTCCAGGCGGGCATTACTGGCACCGTCACGCAGCAGATAAAAACACTTTTGAAAAAATTAAAAAAGACAAATGGGATATTGTGATTTTGCAAGAACAAAGTCAGATGCTCAGTCTTCCTGACACTGTGATTGCCAAAGAGAGCATTCCATATTTACAAGCCCTCGTTGATAGCATTCGACTTCAAAATCCTTCGGCTAAACTGATGTTTTACCGCACTTGGGGTCGCAAGAATGGCGATGCTCAAAATGGTCCAATGTGGCCTCCCGTGGCAACTTATGAAGGGATGGACAGTTTGCTCGCCACTCGCTATCAGCAACTAGCCGATTCCATAGGAGCGCAAGTCGTGAAGGTCGGTGATGTTTGGAAAAATGTGCGTACGCAATATCCTGAAATTGAACTCTATGATCCCGACGGCAGCCACCCCTCGCCTACTGGAACGTATTTAGCGGCCGTTACATTTGCCCAAGCTCTGTTTGGGATAAACCCTTTAGAAATTGTTTTTAACGGCCGTATAGGCCAGAAAGAAGCTTTATTGATACGTAAAGTGGCCGATCAGGTGCTCACTAATGGTGCTGGTGCAAAAGGTTTAAAGTCAAAAGCCAAAACCAAGAAGGTAAAAAAAATATCCAAAGCACCAGAAGGCCCATTTAATGAAAGTACTGCAGCTAAACCGATTCTCAAGGCAGATGAATTTCCTTTTAATAATGGAAATAATCCATCTGGTAGTTATGATATAGGACTTGCTGTGCTGCCTAGCTCCAATACCCGTAGGAAGCAGCGCGCCGAAAAGGACGTGTAAAGTATCTATCTTGCACTCCTATTTTGAAGCGCCATGCCTTGGAGATTTGATAATACCTACACCCTTCTTCCCGAATTATTCTACAAGCGTGTAATGCCCACTCCCGTGAGCAGTCCACAATTGCTTATCTTCAATCAAGCCCTCGCTGAGGCTCTTGATATTCCACGCGAGACGAGTGATATCAGTACATACGCTAACACCCTTTCTGGAAATAATCTTCTCGAAGGCTCGGAACCGATTGCACAAGCCTATGCTGGTCATCAATTCGGACATTTCACGATGTTGGGTGATGGACGCGCCATTCTTTTAGGCGAACATCTCACACCGGATAACGAACGCTACGATATTCAACTCAAAGGAGCAGGACAAACTCCATATTCCCGCAGAGGCGATGGTCGTGCAACATTGCGGTCCATGTTGCGCGAATACATTATCAGCGAGGCCATGTTTCACCTCGGAATTCCTACTTCACGCAGTCTAGCAGTAGTTTCCACTGGCGATCTCGTGTATCGCGAAACAACTCACAACGGTGCCGTACTCACGCGCATCATGAGCAGTCATATACGTGTAGGGACATTTGAATATGCGCGACAGTGTGGAAACATTGAAGATCAAAAAGCGCTGTTGGATTATGCCTTAAAAAGACATTATCCACAATTACTTGAAACACCCCGACCAGCGCTCGAACTGGTGCGAACCATATTAGAAAAACAAGTAGAATTAGTTATTAATTGGTTGCGTGTAGGATTTATTCATGGCGTGATGAACACCGACAATATGGGCATTGCATGCGAGACGTACGACTACGGTCCATGCGCCTTCATGAATCAATATCACCCTAAAACTGTATTTAGTAGCATTGATCGACAAGGTCGCTATGCCTTCGAGAATCAACCATTCATTGCGCATTGGAATGTGAGTGTTCTCGCTGGAGCGTTGTTACCGTTGATTGACGAAAATGAAGATAAGGCCATAGAACTCGCACAAGCCGTGTTAGATGAATTTGAAAAAATATTTATTGGTCAATGGTATCAAATGATGCTATCAAAAATCGGCATTGAAAAATTGACCGATGAAAGCAAGCAATTGCTCACAGAATTGATGGAATTAATGCAAAAAGAACAATTGGATTACACCAATACCTTCCGCTCGCTCACCGATCCAGAAGCCCCAGCCGGAGCACCTTTGGTGAGTGATTTGATTCCCGAATGGAATGCGAAGAGATTGAAAATTATTGAGCAGCAAAGTGGAGGAATTGAAAGTGCTATTGAAAGAATGCGAAGTGTAAATCCAGCATTTATCCCTCGCAATCACGTCATTGAATTTGTGCTCGACATCGCCGAAAGCGGCAACCTCGCACCGATGTACGACCTCTTAGATTTTCTCAAAAACCCCTACACTCCTCAATCACAAAAGCTCGATTGGAACAAAGCCCCAAAGGATCATGATAAGAGTTATGTGACGTTTTGTGGAACGTAAGGTAATAGGGTAATAGGGTAATAGGGTAATAGGATAATAAGATAATAAGATAATAGAATAATAGTATATTTAGTTAGTAAGAGAGAAGGGCGGAGAGGGCGGAGAGGATGATGGGGAGCCACGAAATGAGATCCTTAAATTGATTTCGTGGGTGGAAAAGGAATACTATGTGAAGCATCAGATGAATCATAGCGAAAGCACAAAATCCTTGACGAAAACTGCTAGCTGATGAGTCGTTAAAAAGGAAATAAAAAATCCATATAAATAGAGGTAGATGCGCGAGAATAAAAACGCGTTCACCCATTTGATCACTCAACTTAGAAAGCCCAGGAAAAATCCGCCATTCTTTGCACCTCATTGCGTCAAGTTCATGCACCAGCATGCTGGACAACGAAATCACGAACATCACATCCTTCATCCCTTTACGAATTTAAATCTTTGGCTTTTTTCCAGAGGGGGCCTACGGCGATCAGGAGGACGAGAATATTGAAAAACACATTGGGAAAATTGCCAGAAGCAGCGCTACCAGCGCTATCGAGGACAAACCAAGAACAAACGCCATAAAGAACCGCCCTTCTCACTTGATCGGGCGCAAGGTCATAAACCCATCGCTGAAGCAACCAGACACAAACACCCCACCCGAATAAAAAGCCACCTTTCAAAGCGCTTAAAAATCGTGTTGTTGGCGCTTGATAATCTTGTAGACCATCCAATGGCCAGCTTAAAAAATCTAACGTCCATCGTGCCGGTTCGGAAGTTGGTAACATTGTACCTAAAAAGAAAATAGGACCAAAAGATCCAATTACTATCGCAGTTACTTTCAACCACGCCTTGTGCTTCGCTACTGTCATAAGATAATTTTTTTTACAAATAACCCCCATCGCCCTCATCCATTTTAGACGCCCCCGTACAATACACCCCTTTACTATTTCCGCACTATCATACCATCATACTA
>CANGVZ010000307.1 GCA_947457285.1 Flavobacteriales bacterium
ATTAAAAAATAAGAATAAAAAAACCGCCTTCTTCTTTCCTTTCTTTCATATCGGTGGAGCAGAAAAAGTACATCTCGCCATTGTCGAAACCTTCAATCATGAGGACAATATTGTATTCTTTACAAAAACCTCCGGCGAAGAAGGATTTTTAATTCAATTCAGAAAACACGCCTCGTGCTTCGATATCGGAAAATTGGCCTGGTATCCCTTCTTCAAGAAAACAACAGGAAAAATGATTGTCAACTATGTCAATCACTCTGGAATCAAAACAGCCATTAGCAGTAACTCCATTTTCTTTTATGATAATGTAGGAAAATTCAGCACAAGAGTGCGCTGTATCGATTTGATGCATGCTTTTGTTCACCCCGAAGAAAGTGGTCCGGAAAAATGGTCATTGCCTGTAATCTCCCGACTGGACAAGAGAATTATTATTGGAGAAAAAACAAGACAAGACTTCAATACACTTTATCAAAAAAATAACATCCCGTCTGCTTATCTCTCCAAAATTGAATTGATAAGAAACTTTGTGCTTCTGCCCGAAGTTGTACACGAACATACAGACGCGCCTATCCGATTGATCTACATCGGTCGCGGCACACCAGAAAAAAGAGTGAATCTTGCAGCCTTGATAGCTGCTAAGGCCCAGAAAAATATGCACCTTCCACCTATAACGATGCTTGGGGATATTGAATACGCGATAGAAGGAGAACTAAAACAAGCATGCGCATTCAAGGGCATCGTGCGCGATGAGGACAAGGTAATTTCAATGCTCGCTCAACATGATGTATTGCTACTTACTTCTAGCAGAGAAGGAATGCCCATGGCTGTTGTGGAAGCGATGGCCTGTGGCGTAATCCCCATTGCGACAGCCGTGGGCGATTTGCCAAACATTATAGATCATGGTAATAATGGATTCCTTTTACCCATAGAAAATGAAACACTTATTGTAGAAAATGCAATAAGTATTCTAAAAGAACTAGCTTTAGATGCTGCGAGGCGCAATGCTATTGCAAAA
The DNA here is from genome assembly GCA_947457285.1 of Flavobacteriales bacterium. GTDB lineage: Bacteria > Bacteroidota > Bacteroidia > Flavobacteriales_D > Sanyastnellaceae > JAIXWP01. The sequence goes on from CANGVZ010000307.1 coordinate 1,016, forward strand.
GAAGCCAGAGCCACCGCGCAGCAATTGTTTAGCGAAGACCGATTCAGAATCATGTGGGAAAAAACGATAGCAGAACATGAATAGCTTTAGAAAAATAATCGACCATCCGTTGACGAAAAATTTCTTCGTCTACAGTTTTGGCGCATTATTTTTAAAGGGCGTTTCATTTATTCTGCTCCCACTCTACACCTCTCTTCTTTCACCTGAAGAATATGGAGTTCTTGATTTGCTTGCCACGTTTACGAATATTCTCGACATTTCCCTATCACTTGGATTATTGTCGGCCTTGATGATTGAGTATTTTCACTACGACAATCAACAACGCAAAAAAATCTTCGACACTGTCGTTTCGATATTCCTTTCGTTGAGCTTTCTTCTCTATTTCGTTGTAGTTGGTATTGCTTTGATCTTTCGAGAAAAATTATTTACCTCTACCCCATCAGTACTTATAGTGCTTTCCGCGCTTACAGCCTACCTGACATTTTTCCAAACATTTACGATTACCATTCTCAAACAACGCGAAGAAGCAAGCAGGGCAACTGTTCTTCAAGTAGGTAGCGGAATTATCAGTATCAGTCTTAATGTGCTCTTCGTTTATGGCTGGTCATGGGGCGTTGCAGGAATTATTTGGTCGTCATTTATTGGAGTATTACTGTTTAGTGGATATGCCTTCTATTTCATATTAAAAGAACTTCAATTCAAATTTGTATTTAATCGTGAGCAATATGTGCATTTCTTAAAATTAGGACTGCCGTTTGTTCCAAGCGCAGTAATGCTCTGGCTAATGACCAGCGCCAATCGTTGGATATTGCTCAATTATACAGATCTTGAACAAGTGGGCTATTATTCTTTGGCATTCAAGTTTAGTAGTCTCTTCGAACCACTGGTGATTGCTCCCTTCTTGAGTGCATACACCCCACGTGTGATGAAGCGTTTCCAAACTGGTGATTACACACAAGAACTCTATAAATTCATTCTCGGAGGAATTCCAGCCTTTATCGTTATGGGCTTCGCGTTGCAGCTACTGGCTAGTTGGATGATTGACGAAAAATTTTATCCCGCCCTTATTTTGATTCCAATGCTTGTGTTTAATGCATACTTCAGCCTGATGGCACAAGTTTGCGCCTACATTTTAGTATTTCAAAAAAGAATCTTGGCGATGCTATCCGCAATTACCGGAGCCGCTGTAATAGGCGTCGTCACAAATTTTGTGCTCGTCCCCGCCTACGGTGCCATGGGAAGCGCTATAGCCTATAACCTCAGCGGCCTTACGTGGTTGATTTGGATATACGTACTGCAAAAAAGAGAACGCGTAAATTTGAGGCTTCATGGACATTAAGAAATTACTGCTTGATATCGCCACCCTCAATTTCACCGATCTAAAAAAAAGATGGGACAAGTTGCTGCGTCGCATTCGCAGAAAATTTCTCTATGATGATAAAAACGCACCCAAGCCACATGAAGTGCCGGTCATAATCAATAACCGTGATCGATATCGCTATTTAAAACAAGTCATAGAACGTTGTGAAGCGATTGGATTTAAGAATATCATTATACTCGACAACGATAGTACCTATCCTCCACTTTTAGAATATTACAAGACACTGCGCCACAAGGTGATTCGCACGGGGCGCAACGGCGGGCCACGGGCGATCTGGAATAGTCCTGAAACAAAATCTTATCTCTCCAATTATTATATCTATACCGACCCCGACGTATTGCCTGATATCGAAGTAAATCTGAGTTGTATTGAGGAAATGCTTCATACACTCAAAGGCAATATTGGTTTAGAAAAAATTGGTCTCGGTTTGCACATTGATGACTTGCCTGATCACTTTAATCTTAAATCGGAGGTGATTCAATGGGAAAAACAATTTCATACAGTGGTGGCAAGCGAACGCTATTACAAAGCTCCTGTGGATACTACTTTCGCTTTGTATGCGCCCTTTCAGCAAGGTGGTGGTGAATGCACTGCATATCGCACCAAGGCACCATATCTTGCAAAACACTTACCGTGGTATGAAAATACTGCGCAGCCGCACGAAGAAGATATCTATTATCGCGAACATGCCAAGCCAGCAGATTCGCATTGGACTCAACGAATGAACGAAAAATGAAAAAATCCATTTGCTTTTTTAGTAGTTTTTTCGTTGGTGGTAAAATTCCATACTATGTGGAATATTATCTCGAGCAATGTCGTCCTCATTTTGATGAGATGATATACTTATTCAATGAACAAGAGCTCGAACAAAACTCGTCGGAATTTTTAACCAGAAATAAAATTCAAGCGTTTCCCGTCAAGAATGAAGGTTACGATTTTGGAATGTGGTACAAAGCGTTTCAAACCATTGATCCCAACGCATATCACACCGTTGCACTTATCAATGACAGTTGCATCCTATTTAGGCCAATAGATGATGTATTCCAAGCCATTCGCAATTCATCAGCGCATTATATAGGAATGTTGCGCAGCGACCGATATGCCCCGCATATTCAGTCATTTTTTGTAATTATCAAGAATGAAGGAATAGCAGTTGCCTTTAAGTACTTTTTACAAAAAGGTATTATTACTGACTACCGCCAAGTGATTCAGACATATGAAATCGGTTTGAGTCAACATATCGTTGAAA
>CANGVZ010000308.1 GCA_947457285.1 Flavobacteriales bacterium
AAATGCCAGTCCGATGTTTCTCGACCTACTGACGCCTTGCCGCTCATCCTGTTCTGGAGATGTAGGCGTTTTCCAGCTCACTGCAAGCGAAATCTTATCCCAATCCAAGCTAAATCCATTCATTAACTTGGAGGAACTGTTATAGTTAACCAAACTCTGACCTATGCTATCAGCAATTGAATTCTGTTTGATTTCGATGCGCTGCGTTCGATAAAATTGAAAGAGAGAAACTACTAAACGATCCTTATATGACTTCACGTAGTTGGTATCGAGCTGTGCGCTGGTGGACACAACCCAAAGTAGAAAGCATATCAATAACGAATGTCTCGTCAGTTGTCGACTCATGGAAAGATTTAGTGAAACAAATATAATCGACTAATTCAATAGCCCAAACCTCACTTTTCTTGCCTCCAACCCTTCCTCATCCTCGCAAGGCACACCAACCAATGTTCCAAAATATTGCTTACCTGTGAAAATTTCACTCGTTAAATCAAAGGTTTTCAAAAGTCTTGTGTCAAAATAACCTTCAATGAACTGCCGCTCCCAGATGGGGAATATTTCACTCCACTTTTGCTTAAAATCATTTGCATCATTCTCAAGAGAATGTTCAATGATCAAACGTGAAATCTCACTCGACATCATACCGTGATTGAAATTATTTGGGACTTCGCCGATAGACTTGCAGAGAGCTATAAACTCTTTATACACTTGCTGTTCATATTCCGTTTGAAAATAGCCTCTGATATAGCTCAATTCTGACGCCTTCAGTTCAAGATTGGCCATTGCATTCTCTGCTCGCAATAGTATTTGATCTATCTCCAACAATTGCAGTATACGTTCTTGGACTTCTACTCCAATCGGATTTTGAATCCTCCAGATAGAATTTTTCTCAGAAAAAGTAGAATCATACCATTGCTTCAAATTTCCAATGGTCAAATCGTCGTAAAAGTCTTCAAATGCATATCGTTCATTTAATTCAAATGCTGTCGCCTCAATTAAAAAGGATAGTTCTTCTTTAAAAAATATTGTATCACCTTGTTCAAGTGACTGACTCAACAAATCTAACGTGCAAACAGGATCGAATCGCTCTCTGGCATTGTCAACTGCCAGCCATGCCCTCTTTGCTTCAGTGTAGCTTACATTTTCGCGAATGATCGTGCGATTATAAATGGAATATGTTTCGTTTTGAGTAAACGAATTGAGAAATGAAAACACTAAGACGAAGAGAACAGTAATTCTTTGCATACGAATATCATTTTTAAGCAGTCCTTCGAAACGGAAAGTACAAAAAATATTATATCAACCCCTTTAGTGGATTGATTTTCCATAACTTTCCTTTTTTCTTACCGTCATTCATTCGCATTGTGATTGTGATTCTAAAAAGTACTTTGAAACAAACATTTGCTACTTTTGAAGAAAAGAATAATTGACTTACTCGACGGCCTGCACCACCCTTCGACTTCGTTCATCAACAGCGCTTTCGCCTGTTGATTCACTTCGCTCAGGGACCGGTGCATACCTTCGCAAATACTAAGAGGTTGGGCAAAAAAGAGGAGGTGTTGGAAAACTGCGTTTTCCAACACCTCCTCTTTTTTGCCCTTTTACTGATTCTAGTATGAATGGTCCCTGAGCGAAAAAAATTATCGAGCGAAAGCGATGATAATTTTTGAAGTCGAAGGGTGGTGCACACCGTGGATAGACCTAAATTAGTCCACTAAATGGGTTACACTAGCTTTGCAAAATGAAACAGCAAGTCTGGCAGCGATGCCTTGAAATCGCAGAAGAGCAAATGAAATCATTGGAATCAATGATGATCGAATTGCGTAAAAGCGCTGCCAATGAAGGAAAAAGCACAGCAGGTGACAAACACGAAACGGCTTTGGCGATGGTGCAAATCGAACAAGAACAATTGCAGCGTCAGATCAATATTGTTCAATCCCAACTAAATCAATTACACGCAGTGCGCGCACTCGACGCAAGTGAAACTGTGCAGGCCGGCAGTCTCTTGAACACAGATCAAGGTTTGTTTTATATCTGCACAGGAATTGGCAAGTTGACTATCGAGGGAAAAGATTTGCTATGCATCTCTCCCACTGCACCGCTGGCCAGCTCATTTTTAGGAAAGAAAAAAAATGACGTCGTTTTCTTCAATCGCAGAGCGTTTAGAATATTGGATATCTCATAAAAAAAAAGCACTGCGTACTGCAGTGCTTTTTTATTTATAACAAAGAATATCTTAACGAGCAATGTGCGATTGCGTCATCAATACATCACCGTTTTGATTGATTGCTCTTATCAAATAAAATCCAGCGGGAAGTTGAATCTGTAAAAGCTGACTTCCATTCAGGCGAATGTTCTCTACCAATCGGCCAGTGGCATCGAGTATTTCTACTCGCTCGCTTGTTATGGGTGCATTGATATTGGCTAATCCGTTTGATGGATTTGGATAAACCAACATTTCAACCAACTCCAATTCTTCACCCACACTTACTACAGACAAATTCTCACTGATTGCAGGACAACCATTATTTACAATCACAGCATAGTCGCCAGATTGAGTTGGGGTGTAGGTCAATTCAGTCGCACCAACAATTGGTTGTCCATTGAGTGTCCATTGAATAGACGAACTACCGTCATGATTGGTCAATGAAAAAACGTTGTTGTTGTATTCAATAATTGGACTAACAGGAGCAAACTCGCTAATGAGAACATTCTCAATAAAAAATACCGATTCAAACCCATTCATCTCATACACGAGCTCAATATTGTAAGTACCTGGATTATCAAATGAGTATGTAGCATCGGCATCACATGCAGGGACAGTATTTCCATCACCCATACGGTAGTAGCAGTTTGTTACGTTCATATTGATCAAACTCGAGTTTGTCAGCGTAATGGTACCACAGTCCAAGGTATAATCTACTCTTGCATCCAGTGTTGAAAGCAGACAGTTTTGAGTTTGAATTCCATTGGCACCTTCAGTGTTTGCTGAGCAATATTGTGTAAAGCTTTCTCCACTAAGAAATACGTGAGATGAAAGAGCAGAGTCTGTAATATCTGCAATGGCAAGTTTTATATGATAGGTTTCACCCACCACCAATTGACCAATACATGCATGCAAAACATCAGTGTACCCATCTACGGAGAACATGTTTGCGCCGAATCCATCATTAAAATACTCTGAATTCAAGTCACTATTTACTGTATTGATTCCAACAGCGATATTACTATTAGGCAAGTGTGCTAAGTTAATTGCACCGTTAGAGAATGGTCCTTCGATTCCAGGGCCGCTGATAAAAAAGCCAAAATGGTCGTTAAACATTGTACCTACAAATTCTGGATATTCAGTGGAAGCGAAAACATATTGAAACGCCATGGAGTCGCCAGTGGCAATAAAATCAAACTCTAATAACGCTAACTCCCCAATATTTAATGGTGATTCCAATAGCGCTATGATATCAGGATCTTGCTCCGTATAAATTTCGCCATTTCCAAATTCATTATTCAACTCGCTCAGATGTCCTGTACTTAGAACGATTCCGGAGGTTACACCCAATACAGGATTGGCATCTTGAAACGCAGAGAAGTGAACCGATGAAGTTGGGTTCAAC
>CANGVZ010000309.1 GCA_947457285.1 Flavobacteriales bacterium
ACGTTACAACTCGGCTTGAAATGAGCGTTGTCGCCGTGCTCCTCGTCCCTCCGTCGCTAGTAACTAGTCGCTCCGTAACTACGTAACTCCGTCGCTCAGTCGCTAGTCACTAGTCGCTCCGTACCTACTTCCCTATCTTGCTGCGAACGTCTGCTTCGATTTTTTCCGCTTTTTGTTCGAGCTGTGTGGCTTTGGCGAGGAGAGGTTCGGTGAAAGATTTGTCTTTTATTCCTCCTGCATTGATGCGCACGTTCATCACGGCGCCCAACACTGCGGCGCGCGCGCAGAGAATTCCCACACCTGCGTCTGTAATGGAATTCGGATTGCCAATTTCAACCATGCGCTGCATCACTTGCATGCTCTCCAATGCGAGCTCTGCGGTGCGATATGGAATTTCCATCGCATACTTCGATGCGTCTTCTATCGCTTTCGAACGAATGGCCTTTTCTTCATCGGTTCCCTTTGGCAAACCAAACGACTCCATGATTTTATTAAATGCGCGTGTGTCTTCATCCACCAGCGCCATCAATTGTTGCTGATAATAAACACCTTTCTCTGCCCACTCTGAAAACTCTTCCCAACGATCATCCCAACCGCGTTTGTGTGATGATAAATTGGCTACCATCGCACCCAAGGATGCGCCTAAAGCTCCAACATAAGCGCTGATACTTCCTCCACCTGGAGCGGGCGATTCACTTGCTGTTTCGTCTGCAAAGGCGCGCAATGTCATGTCCACCAAACGCTTACCGCCACCCATCTTTTTTTCGATGATGTATTCAATCACTTTGTCTTCTGCATTGAACGGTGCGAGATCATCCAAGCCAAGTGACTTGACAGCTATCTTGATTTTTTCTTTTTCAGATATACCGAGCGAACGTTGTTGTTTTTTCAAAAAATAATCCGCTGCATCAAGCAATGATTGCTTGGGTATCAAACCCACCAACTCTGAACCTGTAACGCGAATGCCGCGCTCGTCGGCCTTTTTCACTGCTTCTTCAAACGCAACGTGTACAGGAGTGATATTGATATTGGTCAGATTGAGCGACAATTGCGCAATGCCATATTCTTCAATAAACCATCCAATTCCTTTCACCGATTTCAAGGTGCCGGGGATGCGCTTGGGTTCACCGTTGGCATCCAACACAGGTTTGCCGTTCTCTTGCACCACGCGGCCCGCCTCACGAATATCGAAGGCAATCGCATTTGCTCTGCGTGTAGAAGTGGTATTGAGGTTTACATTATAAGCCACTAAAAAATCTCGCGCACCAATGGTGGTGATTCCAGATTTTCTGACGTCTTCGTTAATGATATTGGGTCCAAAGTCTGGCTTCCATTCAGCGGTGGTGATTTTTTCCAAAGCTTCATATTCTCCCTTGCGGCAGTTGGCAAGGTTGCGGCGCTCTTCATTCTTCGCAGCGTACTCATAAAAATATCCGGGGATTCCCAATTCTTTTCCCACACGCTCTCCCAATTGTCGTGCATACTGCGCGCATTCCTCTACAGTCACTCCAGCGATTGGCACGAGCGGACAAACATCCGTAGCCCCTTGACGTGGATGTTCTCCTTTGTGTGTGCGCATGTCGATGAGTTGCGCCGCTTTTTTAATCAAACGAAACGCTGCTTCCACCACTTGTTCTGGTTCGCCTGCAAAAGTGATCACTGTGCGGTTGGTTGACGCTCCCGGATCAACATCCAATAGCATTACGCCTTCTACAGTTTCTACCTCAGCAGCAATCGCCTGAATTTTCGCCTTATCACGCCCCTCTGATATATTGGGCACACACTCAATAATTCTCATGCAATATTAATTTATGGGGCGAAGGTCGTAACACTCGAACAATTACCCAATTTTTTCATCTAATTTTGACCCACCTAGAAAAGTTCTATTATGAAAAAAATACTCTTCTCAGTGTTGATTGGCTTAGCGTTATTTGCTTGCAAAGACCAAAAGACCGCCACTCAAAACGGGGCCGATTCGGCTGCGAACAAAACTTCAACAAGTTCTGAACAAAGTGTACAAAACACACCTAGTCAAAATCAGCCATCCTCTACTTCTAGTAAAATAAAAGAGGTCATTTTTTACACCATCAGCACCGACGAATTGGCCGCCATTGCGGAGTCACAGGGAGAAGAATCACCAGATATAGTAATGGTGGACGAATTTGACGCGATGGCCAATGAGTTTACCGAATCTTCTGGTATCGCAGGACTGGAAATTAAAGTAATAGATACTAAAAAATTCATGGTCCCCTTTGGTAATCAACAATTGATGATTGAACGAAATAGCACCGACAATAAATTCGGTGTCGTCTTTAATGACGGTGTGCAGGCGCCCAAAGTAATCAAAGGCCTTCGTTCGGTCGACGAATACCGAAAAGTGGCTGCCGAATTTTTTGGAACCAAATAACAATAAAACAAGCTGTTCTTAGTTGCGATTCGCCTCCAACAAAAATCAGTTATATTTTAATGCATCCCGTGCTTACCTTTGCCACTCGAACTCAATGACAGTCGAACCAAACAAAAACAGATGAATCATATTGGAAAGAAGCCCGCAGGGGCAAGTCTTGATTATTTAGGTTTGAAAAACGTATCAACAGCTTTTTGGAATCTACACCCCGCAGAGCTCGTTGAAGAAACACTCGACCTTGGTCAGGGTGTACTCACTGATAAGGGCGCACTCGCCATCGATACCGGAGAATTCACTGGTAGATCTCCAAAAGATAAATTCATTGTGAAGGATGCAGTCACCGAAAACACTGTTTGGTGGTCGCAATTCAACATCCCATTTGATGCGAATAAATTTGATCGCATCTTCGAACGTATGTCATCCTATCTTACTGGTCGTGATGTGTATGTGAGAGACGCTTATGTATGTGCTGATCCTCGCTACCGAATGAACGTTCGGGTGGTAACGGAATTTCCTTGGAGCAATATGTTTGCATACAACATGTTTCTCCGCCCTACAGCAGAAGAACTAGAAACCATTCAGCCGGACTGGCACGTCATCTGTGTTCCTGGCTTTATGGGCGATCCAGAAATCGACGGCACACGACAACACAATTTTGCCATCATCAATTTCACCAAGAAAATGGCCATCATCGGTGGTACCGGATATACTGGAGAAATTAAGAAAGGTATTTTCACTGTGTTGAACTATGTATTGCCGCAAGACAAAGGCGTATTGAGCATGCACTGCTCTGCCAATGTTGGTAAAGATGGCGACACTGCTGTTTTCTTTGGTCTATCTGGAACGGGCAAAACTACACTTTCTTCTGATCCAAATCGCCGTTTGATTGGTGATGACGAACATGGATGGGCAGACAATTCAGTATTCAATTTCGAAGGCGGTTGTTATGCAAAAACAATCGACTTGACCAGAGAGAAAGAACCACAGATTTACGACGCCATTCGTTTCGGAGCGATCTTGGAAAATATCGGATTTGAAGAAGACGGCGTAACACCTGACTATACCGATAAAGAGAAAACAGAAAACACTCGCGTGAGCTATCCGCTTTATCACATTGATAATATCATGGAGCCGAGCATGGGTGGAATTCCAAAAAATATATTCTTCCTTACCTGTGATGCATTTGGTGTTTTGCCTCCAATC
>CANGVZ010000310.1 GCA_947457285.1 Flavobacteriales bacterium
CCGAAGGATTTGGCTTTATCTAGCCGACGCAGGATTTTCGATCGCAGACAATGTTCAGTTCAACAACAATGCATTGGCGCATGTGCGCTACAATTACATTCTCAATGATGTTTTCCAGTGGGAAACCTTCACGCAGATGCAGCAGAATAGGCTTCTGGGCCTTGACCGCAGAAACTTGTTCGGTTCAGGACCGCGGGTCACCATTGCTGACTCTGAGCGGGCAAGGGTATACCTGGGTTTCTTGGGAATGTTGGAATTGGAACGCGCTAAACCAGCACCCGGCACCTTTATTTTCGGACGGGCCAGCGGATATCTATCCCTTAGTGTTAAAGAACCAGGAAAATTTGCATTTACCAGCACAACGTATTTCCAGCCAGTATTTGACAACATTTTAGATTACAGACTCAGCGGCCAGCACGCGCTTGCTTTTGGAATTAATCAAGAATGGTCCTTCAGAGTGGAGGTGACGCATTTTTATGACTCGCGCCCTCCCGAAGGGTTTGTCAAAGGAACCTTTCAAAGCACGCTCGGAGTAGCTTATGATTTTGGTAAAATGAAAAAGGCTTCCTAAAGGAAGCCTTTCATATTTTAGGAGTTTACACTCACCTGATCTGTAATCACTTCTACCTCTGTGCGCAGCAGGTCTTCCAAATTTTCCTGACGGCGAATTAGTTTGGCCTGCCCGTCGATTAATAGAACTTCTGCTGGTCTAAAACGCGCATTATAGTTGCTGCTCATGGTGATTCCATAAGCGCCCGCATTTTTGAAACATAAAACATCTCCTTCGTGCACTGCCGAAATTTTTCGGTCCCATCCGAAGGTGTCGGTTTCGCAGATATAGCCTACCACTGTATAAATGCGCATTTTGCCCTGTGGATTGGAAATATTTACTATTTCATGATATGAATCGTAGAGCATCGGACGGATGAGGTGATTGAGCCCTGAGTTGACACCTACAAATACAGTTGCTGTCGTTTGTTTGATAACATTCGCCTTCACTAAAAAATATCCTGCTTCGCTGACGATGAACTTGCCAGGTTCAAACCAAAGCTCCAGCTCACGCCCATACTCTTTGCAGAATTCGAGAAAGCGCTCCGAAAGTGACTGTCCGAGTTCTTCAATATCAGTAGTTACGTCTTCGGCTTTGTAGGCTACTTTGAAACCACTTCCGAAATCAATGTATTTCAAATCCGGAAAGTCCTTTGCTGCATCGAAGAGGATTTCTGCACCTTGAAGAAATACACCAGCATCCAGGATATCACTTCCGGTGTGCATATGGAGGCCGCATACATTGATTTTGTAGGTGTTGATGACACGCAACAAGTGGCGCATTTGATAGACACTGATACCGAATTTAGAGTCGATGTGACCTGTAGAAATCTTTGTATTGCCACCGGCGAGAATGTGAGGATTCAAGCGAATGAAGCAAGGCACGCTATTGCCGTATTCAGCGCCGAATTGCTCGAGGATAGAAATATTATCAATATTGATATGCACTCCAAGACTTACGGCCTGTTGAATTTCTTCAAAATCAACACAGTTGGGAGTGAAGATGATATCTGATGGCTTAAAGCCAGCTTTCAAGCCCAAAAGCACCTCATTGATGGATACGGTGTCGAGTCCGGAACCTTCGTTGCGAAGAAGTTTGAGAATATTTGAATTATTGAGCGCCTTGCAAGCATACATCAAGCGCACCTTTACCTGTTTGAAAGCAGATTTGAGGTGGTGATAGTTGGAAATGATTTTTGAGCTGTCGTAGACGTAGACAGGTGTTCCAAATTGTTGCGATGCTTGCTGAAGCTGTTCAATAATGTTTTCGTTCATTTTTTGATTTTAGAATGGGTATTGACTAAAAACACAAAACCCTCCTTTTGGGAGGGTTTGTTTGTTTCGTAGCCCGTAGGGGAATCGAACCCCTGTTCCAAGAATGAAAATCTTGTGTCCTGACCCCTAGACGAACGGGCCGTGCTAGAAAGCGGGTGCAAATATAGTAACAGTTTTTAATCTGTCAACTTTTTTCGAAAAAAAATATTTTTATTGCAGATTGACATCAGCGGCAGCTACTGTCGTATCAAAACACACTCATTTCCTTACGTCTGAGGTAAAAGAAAATCTTGGTAATTACTTCGGTCAACTATTACAGTCTTGGTGGAATAGACTTCTTCAAACTCTTTTTTAGTCTTAAGTTTTTCTTTAGTGCCCCATTTGAATTCATAAGCCCATATCTCTCCGTTTTTCTCCTCAATCAAATCAATCTCTTTTTGACTTGTTGTTCGCCAGAAATATTGGTTGTAATACTGACGATGATAACTGTTGTACTTTTTACGCTCCGAGATTAGAAAATTTTCCCATAGCGCACCCTTGTCTGTGCGCAAGTCCAAGCTATTGAAATTATTGATGATGGCATTTCTTATCCCCGTATCATAAAAATAGATTTTCTTGCTGTTTTTTATTTCATTGCGCAGATTCCTACTGAAACTGGACAGTTGAAAAATGATGAATGACTTTTCTAAAACGTCTATATACTTGTTGACTGTGTTCTTGTCTATTCCTAGTAATTGGGAGAGTTCATTATAAGAGACCTCCGAGCCTATCTGTAACGCCAAAGCCTGCAATAGCTTATATAAAACATCCGGTTTTCGAACACCTGTATAGGCTAATACGTCTTTAAAAAGATAGCTCTGAGATAGAAGGTCAATTACTTCGCGCTCTTCAGTACCGCTGAGAATTACCTCTGGATACATTCCATATACAATCCTGTGTTCTAATTGAGCTTCTGCTTCAATTAGCCCCAATTCTTCTACAAATTCTTGCCAACTGATAGGATAGAGAAAGTATTCCCATTTTCTGCCTGTGAGCGGCTCTTGAATGGATTGATGTATTTCCAACGCTGATGAACCGCTGGCTATGAGCTGCACCTCTGGAAATTGATCTGTGATGATTTTCATCGTCAATCCAATGTTTTCGATGCGTTCTAGCTCATCGATAAACACGATTTTGTGCCTCCCGATTATTCTTCTTAAGGTTCCCGTAGATGCACTTGCCAACTGTTCGCGAACATTACTGTCGTCTCCGTCAAGAAATAAGAAATCCCTTCCAGTGAGTATTTTTCTAACAAGAGTAGTTTTTCCGACTTGCCTTGGGCCAACTAAGATGATAGCTTTTTTCTTGAAAAGTTTTGATTCAAGCTGGGCTTGTAAGTGACGGCGGAATTCCATGGCATCCTATTTTCACCAAATATAAGGTTTTTCGGTGAATGTATTCACCAAATTCATGGTTTTTTGGTGAAAAATTTAGAATCTGACATTCGAAAAGTGAACCCGCAATGAAAGAATCCAACTATTGCAAATCAATCATCGCGAATCAGTCCTTGCGAATTGGTCCTTGCGAATTAGTCATCACGAATCAGTCCTTGCGAATTGGTCCTTGCGAATCAGTCCTTGATGTATTTACATCCAAAGACCAATTACAAGCCTCCATCTTCCAAACTGAATCTAAAGCCCAAGCGCTTGCCTGTAGCAAGGGTATGACTTTGGCTGATCGATTGAATTTGCTCTAAGGTAATTTCTTGAAGATTCTCGTATGGTGGCACCAATAGATCGAA
>CANGVZ010000311.1 GCA_947457285.1 Flavobacteriales bacterium
GCCAACGATAAACAGGGAGTAAGCCGTGGCAAGAACAGGTTCTACTTTGAACAAGTAAACGAGTACAGGTACGGTGAGAATAGAGCCGCCGCCGCCAATGAGGCCAAGCGATACGCCAATTACAAGTGATGCAATGTATCCGATGATTTCCATAATGAGGCAAAACTATCGGCCTTTATTGGCGTTTATAGTGATAAAAGTCACATGGGTTTATTTCTCTAGAAAAAAATCAATTTCCCAGAGAAGAGAAGGTGGTCAATTCTCCCGCAATAGGTAATGCCAACTGCTCTTTCAGTGCTTTTCCGCTTAGTCCTTTTCCAAGTAAAAACATTAATTTGGTAAGAGCAGCTTCGGTGGTCATATCTGCTCCACCAATAATCCCGATTTGCTGAAGTGCTGCGGATGTCTGATAGAGCCCTTGTTCTACAAAGCCTTTGCTGCATTGGGTTATGTTCAAAATGACTATTCCTTTTTGAGCCGCCTGCTGGAGTTCATTGATAAACCAAGTTTCCTTCGGAGCGTTGCCACTGCCGTAAGTTTCAAGTATTAAACCCTTTAGATTGGGAATGTTAAGCACCGCCTGCACATATGCTTTGCTCATTCCTGGGAATATTTTCAATATAGCAACGTCTGTTTGAAATACCGAGTGAACGTTCAATCGGTTTTTTTCTTTGCGTAAAAGTTTTTGATGATTATACAAAATATGTATTCCGATGCTCGCCAAATCATCATAGTTGGGACTACTAAAGGCATCGAAATTTTCAGTACTGAATTTATGGGTGCGGTTACCGCGGAAGAGTTTGGAATCAAAAAGGACCGCTACTTCCTGTATCACAGGCTCGCCGTTGCGGCGTGCTGTAGCAATTTCTATAGCGGTAATAAGATTTTCCTTTCCGTCAGTGCGCAGTCTTCCGATGGGCAATTGCGAACCGGTGAGGATCACTGGTTTGGCGAGTCCATCGAGCATAAAGCTCAGTGCACTCGCTGTGTAGGCCATGGTATCGGTACCGTGGAGTATCACAAAACCACTGTACTGGTCGTAATTGTCCTCAATAATACTTGCTATGCTTTGCCACGTCGAAACATTGACATCCGATGAATCAATGGGGGTGTCAAAAGCCTTTACATCCAGATCATTCGCGAATTTGCGGAGTTCGGGTATATAGTTTTGAAGCTCGTTGAAATTAAGTGGAATGAGGCTTCCATTTTCAGGATTTTCCATCATTCCAATGGTGCCGCCGGTATAGATGAGGAGTGTTTTCATGCCAATTCTTTTTGCTGAAAAATTTTGTTGGCATTGGCTGTCGTGATGGCGGCTACATCTTCAATGCTCATATTTTTCGCCTCCGCTATTTTCTGTGCAATAATGGGGATGTAGGAACTTTCATTGCGTTTGCCACGGTGCGGAACCGGCGGGAGGAAAGGCGAGTCGGTCTCCATCACTAAGAACTCAGCAGGGATATCCGCGAGTACTTTCATGATTTTGGCGCGGTCGTAAGTCACCACACCACCAATACCCATCATAAAAGTCTTGTATCCCATTATCTTTTGTGCATCTTGAATGGATCCAGTAAAACAGTGGAAAATGCCCGTTAATCCCGAGTCTTTGTATTGATCCAATATTTCGAATATTTCTTTAAATGATTCGCGTGCATGGATTACGATTGGCTTTTCTTTTTTCAATGCCCATTCTATCTGGCGAATAAAAGCTTTTTGTTGAATGGGTAATGTGGTACTATCCCAATAGAGGTCAATTCCTATTTCGCCTACTGCAGCAAAGTCTCTTCTGTCCCACCACGCTTCCATTTCGGAGAGTACCTGTTCATAATCATCTTTTACATCACAAGGGTGAAGGCCCATCATGGGGATGAAAAAAGAGGGTTCGCGTGCTTCGAGCGTCAACATGCGTGGAATGCTCTCCAGATCGATGTTTGGAAGGAATATTTTTTGAATGCCCTGTGCTTTCGCTCGTTCAATCCACTCGTTTTGATCTTCTTCGAAGGCAGGCAGATAAACGTGGGCGTGCGTATCAATCCAATTCATAATGCAAATATACTCAGAGGTGGTGCTTATATTTGCGACCGTTATGACACCAACGCGCATTCTGATAATTCGGTTCAGTTCTATGGGGGATATTGTACTCACCTCGCCCGTGATTCGAAGGCTTGCGCAACAACTGGAGGGTAATACAGAAATTCATTATTTGACTAAAAAGGCATTCGCTCCTTTGTTGGAAAACAACCCTTTCATTCATCAAATTCATGTCATTGAAAAATCTGTTCAGGAAGTCATTCCTGAATTGGAGGCCTTGGATTTTGATTATGTAGTGGATTTGCATAATAATATTCGAAGCAGAGTAGTGAAGCGAAGGTTGGGACGTCTCAATTTTACTTTTAACAAACTGAATGTACAGAAATGGTTGTTGGTTAATCTTGGAATCAACCGTATGCCTGATGTGCATGTTGTGGACCGCTATCTCGACACCATTAGCGCTTTTGGCACTTCAGACGATGGTAGAGGTCTAGATTACTTTTTACCGCATGAGCTTACGATTCGGAATTTGAATCTGCCCGTAGACTTTGTTGCAGTTGCCGTGGGCGCAGCGCATGTGGGCAAACGCATGCAGCCGTCACTGATTATTGATTTTTGTAAACAAATAAATTTACCTGTAGTGTTGTTGGGTGGTAAGGAAGATGTGGATGCAGGCACTGAAATAGCATCAAACTGTGCGCAAGCAATAGATTTGACGGGTAAACTGACCATTCATCAAAGCGCTGCTGTGATTAGAGAAGCTCGCGTGGTGGTAAGTGGTGATACTGGATTGATGCACATTGCTGCGGCTTTCAAAAAGAAAATTGTAAGCGTTTGGGGGTGTACTTCGCCTGTCTTGGGCATGGCTCCATACCGACCGCACAAATACTCCATGATCATAGAACCTCACGGCCGCCGTCGTAGGCCATGTTCGAAATTAGGCAACAAGTGTAAATATGGCAATGACAACCGCTGTATTGACTCCGTATCAGCTTTGGAAATAGCGCAGGCTATTGAAAAGCTGTGGGCTCAATAAATAGAGCTTTCAATTCTGTCGCATCTTCTGGTTTCATTTTGCCTGCGAGGATCAGGCGTAATTGGCGTCTTCTCAACGCACCATCGTATCGACGCTGTTCTTCTTCGGTCTCGGGCACGAGGTCTGGCACATCAATCGGATTACCGAGTTGGTCTACGGCCACGAAGGTGTAAATCGCCTCATTGCTCTTTACTTTTTTTCCTGTCACATTATCTTCAATGAAGACTTCCATGTAGACTTCCATAGAGGAACTGAAGGCGCGTGATACTTTGGCTTCGATGGTTACGATATCGCCGAGTTTGATCGGATGTTGAAAAGATACGTTGTTGACTGCCGCGGTCACGACGATGCGCTTGCAATGGCGGTGCGCACTAATGGCTGAGATGACGTCCATCCAGTTGAGGAGTTGTCCCCCCATGAGATTACCGAGCGTATTTGTATTTTCTGGGAGTACCAGGTGCGTAGCCGTGGCTAGCGTATCTTTTGCAAAATTCGATTTTTTCATCGCCGCAAAGATACGATGAAGCTGGTGCA
>CANGVZ010000312.1 GCA_947457285.1 Flavobacteriales bacterium
ATGTCTAATCCAAATTTCATTTAAAGTGTTCGAATAAGTCAAATGAATTACGACTGCTCTGGGAGTGCTACCTCCTTCAATAAACTCACTTGGTAAAACTGTATAGTCAGAGAATCCTACAAATCCCTCATCTGCATAATGAATATGTTCCTCAGAAAATCTGTGTTCTAAAATGTCAAGAAAATCGCTGTTTCTATCTTTTTTTTCGAATAAGTCATCAAGTCTTATGAGTCCTTTTTGCAAACCTCGTAGATATCTATTCAGGGACCGGTTTCTTCCAGGATCGTTAACGGTGATGTGGCTGACTCCAGATAGTTCAGCTACCGCTCTGAAATTTGTATCATTCCCCTCAATATCATTTTCACAGATTAGCATGCAATTGGTTAGTCCAAATTGCTCTATACATCCAATTATATATCCAGCATTATTCCTGTAATGAAATGCTGGCATAAAGACTTCGTCATTTAAAGTAGCGAGATATTGAATGTAGAATTCATTATCTCCTTCAAGCCCTCCTTTGTCAGAGTTCAGAATAAGATAAGCTTTTTGACTTTTTTCGAGAAAAACCTTATGTGCTATATTTAAATTGGTGTGAGTTTCTTTAACAGGCTCTAAAATGGGTATTATTACTCCTTGTAGAGCCGCTTCTGCTACTAACTCTCTTAAAGCAATTAATTCAAATTGTCTTGCTCTTAAAAATGGATAGTACATGGATTTAAATTTGAATAGTTGTTTTTAGTGATGCTATCATTTTTTCTTTTGAATTTCGATTCATTCTAAGGGATAAAAACAACTGATTAAACTCTTTGTAATACCTTGAAGATAGAGCGTTGCTAGAGCTTCTTTTTTTCATTTTATTAATAAAAATATTATTTAATTCATTTAATGGAATTTCATGAATTAATTCGCTACAAACGCTAAACTGATTAAAACTTGTCAATTTTGGAAGATAGCCGTAGTGTTCATTCACAATAGATTTATATTCTCTACTGTGTAAAATGGACATAATTGTTGAGGGCTCTATTTCGAAATTGGCACGGGCATTTCGATGAATGAAAAACGAATCATCATTCTTTGGGTCATATGTTATAATTCCAATCGAAGCTTCCTGTTTCGTGTAAATATGCAACTTTGATTTAGGAATAATAACATATATCTGGTTAAATGCCTTTTTGTAGTTTTGAATTTGTAGATTCAAACGTGAATCATTATCAAATTCTGTTTTTATCTCAAAAATTTTTGAGCAACCATTGAACATTGCTAAATCAGCAATTGCGTTTCCAACTCTAAACTCACTAAATAATTGTGAATTGTTCTCGCCAAGTTCTTTAATTAGCCAAGTGTTTAAGAATTCATTTTTTAAAATGTACTCGTTTTGGTAGCTGTCTGCTAAAATGCTGTATACATGTTTCAGATAGTCCAAATAGGTAGAGTTATGATGCTCCAGCCATTTTTCATCATATCTTTTAATTTTACAATTGATAGAATTGAAGTCCAATTTTAGCCATGAAAGTGCTTCACTCCTAGTAAACAAGGAGGAATAGTCTCTTAATTGGTTTATTTGGAATTGCATTGCTTCGCGATTACTTATTCGAGTCAAATTTACTTCTTTCTTGAATTATTCGTGACTATTTTGTCGCAAATCAAATTTTCAAGCATTAGCGTTGACTAGTAAATGATTGGACTTGTCTCTTAATGGATTAGAATAGAGGCATAGGTGTGTTGGTGGGCAGCGGCGTGGTACTCGCTGCCTTGTCTATTCTTTGATGAATTTCTGTTTTTCAACTACACCATTTTCGGAGGTGGCGGTGAGGATGTAAACTCCGGCTGGGAGTGGGGTGGTGGTCAGTTGGATGAAGTTTGACATGGGATTTACTGACTGAATCAATCTTCCTGATAGATCGGAAATTGTGATGTGTGCCATCTGGGAATCACTTTCAATTATTAATTCATTCGAGGTTGGGTTGGGAAATAATCTAATGAAAGATGCTTGTGGAAGCTCAGTTACAGAAAGTATATTGCAGCAGTCGGTGCCCTCAAGAAAATCTTGTGTAGGAAATATTTTTTGATCATCTTCAAGGAAGCAGCGCAGCCATTGATCCAAGTCTATGCATGTCATACTCAATGGTTGGAATGGGCCTGTCGAAACGTTTCCAATACCTTCAATCCATACTTCAATATTTTGAGCCATTTCAGAAGTCTCATCATACTCCAATGTCCACATTCGCCGTGTCGAACCATCGTACATTGTTATTTCTTCTATTGATATAACTGTCAGTAGGAAAGGATCCTCAAAAGCTTCGAAGCAAGACTCCAGAGTAATACTCTCCCCAACCTCAAGAGTAAAGTCGTAGCGTGATAATTCTGAACCTTCAGTATTGTAACGATAATACCATTTTCCTGCCTCCTCTCTTATAAGTCCACTTGATCCGACAGATGTTTTACCTTCACAATAGTCAAAATATTCGATTTGATAATAAGTGGTGTCATTTACAGTCACCGTTCCATTTATTCGATAAGCATTAGTCCCCACAAGCCAAGGCATAAATGGATTACGCCATTCCATCAACCATACACTATTCAAAGGTATCGGCATCGGATCTGATTGAGCAAAGGTTGAGTTTACGATAACAAAAAGCAAAAGAGTAAGGAGTGTTTTCATAGTCTTGTATTTTCAAATCTGAACACAAGATAGGGAAAAATTCGAAATTCGAAATTCGCAATTCGCAATTCTGAATTCAGAATTCGGAATTCAGAATCTCTCGTTCTTGTTCTTGTTCTTGTTCTCGTTCCCCTCGCCCCTCGCCCCTCGCCCTACTTATTTATCTGCTTCTCCCCGGCGGCGTTTGCGTCTTGGATGAGCTTGTCGCCTTTGGCGTTGGCGTCGGTCACGAGTTTGTCTGCCCGCTTGTTGGCTTCGGCAATAGCTTTGTTGTAGGCTTCGTCGGCTTCCTTGCGGATCTTATCTGCGGCGATTTTTTTACCCGCTTTTTCTAATGGATTCTTTGCAGATTTCTCAGTGTCGGAGGCAAGTTTATATGCTGCATCTTTCGCTTGTTGCGCGGCTTGCTGCGCCTCTGTTTTAGCACGGTCTGCTTGCTTTTGCGCTTCCGCTACGAGTCTTTGTTTTTCGGCAATGGCTTTTTCCAATGCTTCATTTTTCAAATTCGTGACTTGCTCTTTAATTTCTTTTTTCACCTCTTCCACCACTTGTTGCTTCAGGTCTTGTACTGCGCTTTCGCCGAGGGCTTTGCTGGTCACCCCAATCTTTGGATCGGTGATGGTTCCTGTAATGCGCGCGATCACATTTACTTTGTTGCCAATGCTCACGTTGGTGCCCAATTTTTTATTCAAATCACCAATAAAACTTCCCGCTTTGTTGACCACATTGCTCGGGAATTTTTCAAAAGGAATATCCATCTCCACGTTGTAGTCGATCACTTGATCGAGGGTGGTAGAACCGTAAACTTTTGCTGGCACATCATCAATCTTCACGGTGAATGGATCGACATTCACAACACCATCAACAATTTTGAATGCAACATTCACATCAGAGAGTTTTGGATTTTTGAATTTATCCAAATTTATTTTTTCAG
>CANGVZ010000313.1 GCA_947457285.1 Flavobacteriales bacterium
CGTTTCGGCGAAAGTGTCGCAATATGCACTTCTTCCGCAAGGTCAGGTAGAGCGCAAGGAGCGTGTGCTCAACATGGTCAAGAAAATGGACGAAGAAGGATTCGGCAATTGTTCGAATATCGGTGCATGCGAAGTGCAATGCCCCAAGAATATCAGCTTGGAGAATATTGCCCGCATGAACAGAGAATATTTAATGGCATCTATCAAACCTGAGAACTAATCTCTCAGGTTTGGGTTTTATTGAGAGTAAATTTATTCTCGATGAAGTATATGCTTTTGGCCATCTCATCGATGGCCTTTTTTTCTTTTAGCCTACTCCAATTCAATTGGGGAATCAGCAGCGATTATTCAATTAAATTTTCCGGAAAGAATGCGGAAGGTACGTTTAACGGGCTTTCCGGGACTATTTCTTTTGATGAAAAGGAATTGACAAAGTCCAAAATGGATGTTGTTGTGAAGGCAAATACGATCAAAACAGGAAACGATACCAAGGATAAACATGCCCGAGGCGATAGCTGGTTTGATGTCGAGAAGTATCCAGATATTCGGTTCATTTCGTATTCATTTGAAAAGGTTGGTGTGGGCTATTTGGTGAAAGGTAAACTTACTTTGCACGGAACAACGAAGGATGTAGCGATTCCATTTACTTTTAAAAAGGATGGAAACAACGGATTGTTTGAAGGCAAATTCGTTGTGAACCGCAATGAGTATGGAATTGAAGGAAACTTCTTTGGCTTTTCTGTTGGCGATAATTTCACTATCGATTTGCGAGTTCCGGTGAAGCCTGTCTAAGCACGCAAGATTCACGATTGTATGTTAACATTCTTTTTTCTGGGGATGTGATTGAAAGCTGGTAGCGTGTAGTTTCGCTAGCATGGTGAGTTATATTGATATTATTATTGTTATCATTCTTCTATTGGCCATTTGGCGCGGCTGGAAGAATGGTTTTGTGATGGAATTGTTTTCCATGCTTGCCATTTTTGTAGGAATCTATGCGGGTATCCATCTCAGCGATTGGTTTACAGAGTTTATGCGGGACAAGATGGATACGAAGAACTCTTACATGCCAATCATCTCCTTTGTGTCAGTGATGGTGATTGTGATCATCGGTATTTATCTGCTTGGAAAATTGCTCACAAAAACATTGAAAGCTGGAGGAGCAGAAACTTGGAATCAAATAGGAGGTGCGTTCTTTTCGCTGTCAAAAACCGTACTGACTTTGTCGGTGCTATTTATCGTTTTTCATTCCTTTGATCAAAAAACGGGATTGATTCCGGAGGAGCAAAAAGAGAAGTCGATATTTTATTCTCCCATTTATCATTTTTCGATGGTAATACTTCCCAGTATGAAGGAGAGCGAGCTTTATAAGAGAATCACAGAGGCTGATATCGAAAGTTTAGAAGAAAAGTAGAGCCCTCACCGAGTTTACTTTTTACTTCAATACTTCCCCCCATTGTTTCGATTTGATTTTTGGTCATAAAGAGTCCAATGCCACGCGCATCAGGGTGTTCATGAAATGTTTTGTAGAGTCCGAAGATTTTATCTTTATGTTTTTCAAGGTCGATACCCACACCATTGTCTTCAATGATGAGTGTTTTGAAAAGGCGAACAGTGTTTGTGCTAATTCTTACTTTTCCTTTTCTATGCGGTGAACGATATTTGATAGCATTAGAAATAACATTTAAAATCATGCTATCGACATAGGCATTGATGCCACTTACGAATTCATCTTGCTCTATCTCATTGATTATTTCAATATCATTGAGCACAATTATGCCCTGAAGATTTTCAAGCGCTCGCTGCACAGACTTTTTTAGATTGACACTATTAATTTCTTGTGTCTCGTTGAGGTTGATTACAGCGACTTCCGTCAAATGTTGAATGGTTTCTTGCAATCGCGAGGATGCGGTTTTGAGCATTACTCCAGTTTCGGAGTGCATTGCATGAGGAAAATCGCCCTCTAAAAAGTCTAGTAGAGTTTGAAGATTTCCTGAGTGTGAACGAAGATTATGGGAAACGATGCGCGCAAAATTTTGGAGGCGATCATTTTGTTTTTGAGATAGCTCAAGAAGAAGTTTTAATTCTTCTTCTTTCACTTTTTTGTCATGGATATCGGTATGGGATCCAGCCATTCTGTAGGCATTCCCTTTCTCATCCCACAAGGCAACTCCTCTGGCTAGAACCCACCGAAGAGAGCCGTCCTTATGTTTCATACGAATCTCTACTTCGTAGATTTCTGTCTTTTTATTGAGATAGGCCTGAAGGACTTGATAGAGCTTGTCTCTGTCTTCTTCGAATATGAGGGAAGAGAAAGAGTTGAATTCGTTTTTTAAATCGTCCTCGTTGTATCCAAGCATGGATTTCCAACGTCTCGAAAGAAAGGCCTCATTCGTTTTGATATTCCAATCCCAAATACCATCATTGCTACCTTCAACGGCAAGGAAATATTGATCATAAAGATTTCCAATTTTCTGCTGGGATAGTTTTTGTTCTGTTATGTCTTGAAAGGTGCCGTAAAGTCGCACTGCTTTTCCCATTTTAAACTCAGCCTTCCCAATGCCCCTTACGTATTTTTCTTTGCCAGATGGAGTTACGATGATTAATTCGATGTCATAAGGTTCGCCTGTGGTAATGGCTTGACTCACTGCCTTTTCTATCATGACACGCGAATCGCCCTCTTTATAGAAGTTAATGGCGGTTTTTAAATCAGGAACGAAGTCTTCTGCTACTTCATGGATTTTTTTGGTTACCGGAGACCAGAACAGCTGTTGATGGATTAGATCAAGCTCCCACGTACCTATCAAAGCCATTTGACCCGATAGTTCGAGAATCTCATTCGTTTTTCGAAGTTGTTCTTCTAATACGAGTCCGGTATCTTGTCTGAAGTATAACATGAATCAAGAGCAGAATCAAATGTAATGTTCTTTTCATTTGATTTTCTAGGTAGAAATACTCTTAACATTAAATCGTGACCCTTAATCCAAAGTTTTGTACTACGGGAAGTTGGGCTATTGTTCCGATCTCGGGTATATTGTTTATTCTCAGCGTTGGCTGCATTTCATAGAAAAGATGAATTGGCATCCAGAATTGTCTTTTTTTTCCGATTCTAAAATCAACGCCCAGCGGAAGCGAAGTGGTCATGACGAATGACTTTTTGTTTCTAAAGTATTCAGTCTTTTGCTCATCCAAATCACCCGATGTGCCTGGGTCGGGGCGGAAATAGTCGTCTTCCTCTGTGGTCCAACGCGAGGAATACTGAATATTTGTTTCTGCATTCACTGCCCAGCCCAAACCAAGTCCGAGTCCGGTATAGAAAGACCAGCGTTTAGCGGGATTGAGGACAATCAGGTACGATGCATCGAGCAATAGGCTGCGCGAATAATGTGAAAGGGTGAGGTATTGATAATTGATGGAGTCTAAAATTTGCACCGCGCCGGTAGAAGATGAAACCAAGGTATCATAAGGAAAACGGTCGCTACGGGTATAGGAACCAGCCAATAGTTCAGACTGCGCGGATGTGAGTCCAATGCGCAATCGCTGCCCATATTTTTCTTTCCAATTACTCCTAACATTAAAACCTACATTCATA
>CANGVZ010000314.1 GCA_947457285.1 Flavobacteriales bacterium
AGCCCCAAATTCGTAGCGGCAGTGGATATAGTTTTGGAGCAGGTAGCAGAGTACAGGTTTTGGTAGACAATCTTCCGATGTTAAGTGGTGATGCGGGGAAACCCACATGGGAGTTTTTGCCCATCGAA
This sequence comes from Flavobacteriales bacterium, assembly GCA_947457285.1. Taxonomy (GTDB): domain Bacteria; phylum Bacteroidota; class Bacteroidia; order Flavobacteriales_D; family Sanyastnellaceae; genus JAIXWP01. The sequence goes on from CANGVZ010000314.1 coordinate 129, forward strand.
AATCTCTCGCAAGTAGAAATCATCAAGGGCGCTTCCAGTGTGCTTTACGGAAGTTCAGCGCTTTCGGGGGTCGTCAATATGCAAACTTCTTTTCCCGGTGAAAAACCAGAGACACAGGTTACCGTTTTTCATGGTGTATTTAGTAATCCTCAAACAGATAGCGCTGTCTATTGGAATGGAAACCTCATGAGAACAGGTGTGAATTTTTTACATAAAAGAAAAATTGGCCAGCTGGATTTAGTAGTCGGTGGTTATCTCTTGGGCGACGATGGTCATCTAGGACCAATTAGAGATACTGCAACAGGCGAAATCGTGAATGGTTATAACCCGTTTACATCCGATCGATACGCCAGCGACACGCGAGGAAGAGTGAATGTAAATCTGGGATACAATTTTAAAAACATACCAGGTCTCAGCGCTGGAATTAGAACGAACTGGAGTAAGAGCAATTCTTTAGGAACATTTATTTGGCAGAATACAAACGAGGGGTTGTATGATGCTTACGCAGGAAGCGCAACACGCACGCAACAACTCTTGGGAACAGTAGACCCTTATGTAACCTATACAGGCAAGAAAGGCGCAAAGCATGCGTTGCGAAGCAGGTGGCAAACGTTGGACAATGAAAATGATAACAACCAAGGCAATTTCAGTGACGTCTTCTATACGGAGTATCAGTATCAACAGAATTGGAATGATTACGGATTGAAGGGATTGAATACTACCATGGGTGTGGTAAATATGACCACCACTTCGCGAGGTGAATTGTATTTAGGAGGAAATGAGGATGGGGAAAATTATTCGTTAAATCAAGCAGCTTTTTTACAAGCGGATTTAAAAATAAAAGAACGATTAAATGTTTCGGGTGGTGTTCGCTACGAGCAGTTTACAATCAATGGAGAAAAGGAAGGGAAACCAGTATTCAGAGCTGGGGCGAATTTTAAACTGTTGAAAGCAACATATCTCCGCGCCTCTTACGGAGAAGGGTACAGGTTTCCTTCCATTGCCGAGAAATTTATTGTTACGGCTTTAGGCGCGCTTCAGATTTATGCTAATCCAGAATTAGAATCTGAAACATCATATAATGCAGAGTTTGGGATAAAGCAGGGTTTTAAGTTTGGAAAAGTTCAAGGCTTCATTGATGTCGCATTGTTTCAGCAAGAGTTTGAAAATTATATCGAGTTTACATTTGGACAATGGGCGGAGCCACGCATCGACAATTTACTTGGCTTTGGATTTAAATCAATCAACACTGGAAAGGCGCGAGTACGGGGAGCTGAGCTGAGTATCTTAGGAGAAGGGAAAGCGGGACCTGTATTGCTCCAATTTCTCGCAGGTTATACATATACACTTCCAACGAGTTTGACGCCAGACTTTATCTACGGGCGATCCATGAATGCGGCCCAAACACCAGTTACTTTTGCAAGCACCAGTTCGGATCCTTCAGATAATATTTTAAAGTACCGCATGTTGCATCTCGTGCGCGGAGATATCCAAGGAACGTTTAGAAAATATGCACTTGGAGCGAGCGTTCGCTACAATAGTAATATGGTGAATATTGACAATGCATTTGAGTTTTTGGAAACCAATGTCCCTGAGGTTTTCAATCCGGGAATTGTGGACTGGAGAAAGGAAAACAACCGCGGCGATTATGTAGTAGACGCACGATTGTCTTACAAAGTCAATGATCATCATAAAGTAGCATTGATCGTAAACAATCTTCTTAATCGGGAATATGCGATACGTCCCTTGAGCATTGAGGAGCCGCGATTAACAACAATACAGTATACATTCAATTGGTGAAAAAGATAGTAGGCATAATTCCTGCGCGCTACGGAAGCACACGATTTCCGGGCAAGCCATTGGTCAAGATTTTTGGTCGGGAAATGATATTGCGCGTGGTGGACCGCGCTGAAAGGTGTGGCGCTCTTAGCGATGTCGTGGTAGCAACCGACGACGAGCGGATATTTGAATTGGTCGTGGCAGCCGGCAAGAAGGCGGTGATGACAAGTACCCATCACGCATCTGGCACCGACAGGTGTCTGGAAGCTTTTGAAAAAGCATGTCCTGATGCAGATGCGATAATCAATATTCAAGGAGACGAGCCATTCATCAAGCCAGAACAAATTGATGCTTTGGCAGCACTCATTCAAAAGGATGAGGTGGACATTGCCTCTTTATGCGTGCAAATAACAGATTACACATGGCTCAACGATGCCAATAAAGTGAAGGTCGTGTTTGACTCGGAGGGTAAAGCCTTGTATTTCAGTAGGCAGGCCATTCCGCATGTTCGAAATGTGCCGGTTGAGGAGTGGTTGAATCATCATCATTATTACAAGCATTTGGGCTTATATGCTTACAAATCAGCGATTTTAAAAGAAATATGTTCATTGGAGGTGTCCAGTTTGGAGCGCGCGGAGTCGCTCGAACAGTTGCGTTGGCTTCAGTCCGGATATCGTATTTATTTGGGCGTAACTCCTTGGGAAACACCTGCCATAGACACTCCCGCTGATTTAGAAGTTGTTTTGAGCCAGAATTCTGCGAGTTTCGAATAGGTGGATTTTGTATCTTTGCAACTATGCGTTTGGAAGGTTACCTAACAGATTTGTTGTACGCACACGACTGCGTTATCGTGCCAGGCTTTGGCGGCTTGGTGGCCAACTATCGTGGTGCACGACTCAACAAGACAACGCATGTCATTTACCCACCGTCGAAACACGTAGGCTTCAATCGTCATCTTACCCAAAATGATGGATTATTGGCGAATCATATCGCAATGATCACTGGTGCCACTTATATCGAAGCGACCAAAGAACTTGATCGCATGGTGAATGAGTTTAAGAGTCAATTGCAACAACAGGGGCGCGCTTCGTGGGAAAAGATTGGAGTCTTTTTCAATGACAACAACGGTGCGCTTCAATTCATACCCGAAGAACAAAATAATTTCTTGCCAGATTCCTTCGGCCTATCGGCAATCCAATTACAACCTGTAGCCAAAACCATCATTCCTATGGAAACAGAAACCAAACAGGAAGAGGAGAAAGTGGTGAAGATGACCCCTCATACAAAAACGAATTGGAAGTGGATTGCGGCAATTGCCCTTCCGATTGCAGCAGCGGGCACAATATGGCTAGGGTCTACGAAAATCAATGGAAATTTTGACTTTGCTTCCATGAATCCATTCCAAAAGAATGAGGTGGTAGGCAATTATAAAATGTTGACACCGAATGAACGTTCGGTCGAGTCATTCCCTACAGAAACAGGTTGGTCAGACGCTCTTAATCAAATGCCAGGGGCGTCAATCATTACCTATAATTTCGCAGAAGATAGAATTTCTGATGTGGGAATTGATGTTATCATTGAAAAACAAGTTGCGAAAGCTGATACTACATCTACTAAGTTTACAAAGCCGGAAGTGAAGCCAGAGTCGGTATCATCTTCTGGCAAGTACAAA
>CANGVZ010000315.1 GCA_947457285.1 Flavobacteriales bacterium
CCTGCATTTGAGGAAAGCCTTGAGAAGGGGAAAATTGTAAGCACAAAAAAAATGGAGCAACTGCTCCATTTATAAATTTCATACTACCGCCTCAGGTAAACGTGTTAATACTTCCACAAATTCTTCTTCGAGAGCTTTGTGCTTGTCCCGGGCATACCACAAATGGAGTTTTTCTTTGACCAGATTCATTCCTGCGTTTTCTGCTTTTAGCTGATCGATCAATTCTTGAGCTGGCACGGGACGAGGACCAAATTTACCAATGACCTGACCATTCTCAATTATCACAAAAATCGGAATAGATCTGCTTTTACCATTGGTCAAAAACATATCCATGATTTCGAGATTCTCATCGCGAAGAATGTAATGTGTGCGAATCTTGTCAGATAACTTGGAAAGCTTCTCAATTACAGGCACTATTTGCGCTGCATCGCCGCACCAACCTTCTGTGATCACCAGAATATCCAGACTTCTATCGAGGCCCTTAACTGTTTCAACAGTACGTTCACTAAAAGCCGCGTGTTTGTCCCAACGATCCATTCTGTGTACGTTCAGCTTGCTGTACTCCAGCAATTCAGGAGTCTGTGATGGGCCCGTTACCTTGCCCTGCTCGTGCAAAGTATCGATTAGACTTCTGTAAGAAGCATAATCCATCGCTCCCTTGAAATCATTATTTATTAAGCTTTGAAGTGCGTTCATCTTCCTCTCATTATTATTGTACAAAGTTCCGATAGATGTTGCCACGAACTATCACAAAAAAGTGGAATCATCTAACGGCTATGCGCTATTTTCAGATCAATTGAAATTATGACACAGATCACTACACACCTCCGAAAAATGAGTACAACGCTTGATAATCAAGCACAATACATGCTGCATTTGGTGGATATTCTCGACTATACAGGCAAATTTTTCTTAAATCCTCTCGTAGGAACTACCATCAAAATTGAATTCCTGAACGAAATACACTGCGTGGAAACGGGCAAGAAGATCAAAAAAACGTTTGGAGAAGGAATGAGCTATGAAGCATATATCAATTCGCCCATGGCAAGTCCTAGTATTGTTAACCCCGAGTTAAGCCGCATTCACGAAGGCATCGCCTTGAGAGATTATGAATGGGAAATGGCTCATCACAATCAACCTCACTATGTTTATCTATCTCGAACAAGTGGAATTAAAGTCGGCGTGACACGTGTCACAAACATTCCCAGCCGTTGGATTGATCAGGGAGCCAGCGAGGCCATCATCATTGCCGAAACACCTTATCGCCAATTGGCAGGGTTGATAGAAGTCGCATTAAAAGACACCATGGCCGATAAAACGGCTTGGCAAGCGATGCTAAAAAACACGGTCAACGATACAACATCCTTGGTGATCAAAAAAAATGAAGTGTTTGAAATACTCGCGGATCAATACCAAGACTTTTTCTTTGATGACGATACCATCACCCACATTTCTTATCCCGTATTAAACTATCCTTTAAAGGTGAAGTCTGCCAAACTTGATACACAAGCTGTCATTCAAGGAAAATTGATTGGAATAAAAGGACAATACCTCTTGTTTGAAGATGGCACAGTCTTTAATGTGCGTTCTCATGCCGGATATAAAGTTCAACTCACAGCATTAGAATAGCTATGAATACAAATCCAACCAGAGACATTCAACACCTTTATACCAGAGCGACATTTGGATTGCATCCTAAATTTTTTTCTAATAAAATAAATAAATCTTCTTGTGAGCTTTTCGAAGAGCTACTGCAGGAATCACAAGAGTTTTCAGACCTTAAGCACTTCGAGGATATTCGAAAGAAAGGAAAAGACATAGGGGGATTCAAAATTTTAAAAATGATTTTGAAGAGCCGTAAAGAACTGCAAGAATTAAATCTTGCCTGGCTCGACAAAATGCACGTCAGTCGCGCTCAATTGCGCGAAAAAATGACACTCTTTTGGCATCATCACTTCGCCACCTCTGCCCCTTTCCCTGTGCTGATGCAAGAACAAAACAACATGTTTCGCAGAAATGCACTGGGAAATTTCAAAGATCTATTATTAGAAGTCGCAAAGGACCCTGCGATGATTATCTATCTCAATAATCAACAAAACAAAAAGAACGCTCCGAATGAAAATTTTGCACGTGAACTCATGGAGCTGTTCACTCTTGGTAGAGGCCATTACACAGAAAAAGATGTTAAAGAATCCGCTCGTGCTTTCACAGGATGGCACATCGGCTTGGATGGTTATTTTGTTTTTGATAAAAAATCTCATGATGATGGTGAAAAAACATTCTTCAATCAAACAGGAAACTGGAACGGCGAAGACATCATTCGTATGATTTTGGAGAAAAGACAAACTGCGCGATTCATTTGTCAAAAGCTCTATAAATTTTTCGTTTCCCCGAAGATGAATGAAGCATTTGTAGAAAAAATGACTGATGAATTTTTTACATCCAATTACGATATCACCAGGCTTGTTCAATTTTTATTTACCTCTGAAGAGTTTTATGCCAGCGAAAATCGAGGAGCGCTTATCAAAAGTCCTGTAGAACTGATTGTGGAATACAAGCGATTTTTTTCATTAGAAATGAATAAAGATCAAAACATGATCAAGTTGCAACGTGCACTCGGGCAAGTCCTTTTTCTGCCGCCGAATGTGGCAGGCTGGCCGGGAGATCGCAGTTGGATTGACAGCACGTCGCTTTTGGTGAGAATGAATCTACCATATGTCTTTGCAGGAATACATGAATATGATCCACAAGAAAAAGCGCTGCCAGAAAGCGCATTGATTGCTCAAAAAGGCCCCAAACCGTTTTTATCCAAAATGAATTTTTCCCCTTGGAATGAACTGGCTGCTGCAAGCAAAGAGTCTAAGGCGAAGACATTATTCGACTATTTGATGATTCATCCGCACCTAATGCCCTCAGCTATTATCAATGAAAAAAATAATACTGAAGAAATTCTCCGAGCGATTCTTTCATTACCTGAATACCAATTGCATTAAGCCATGAACAGAAGAAATTTTATTAAAACAACAGGACTTGCCAGTGGTAGCTTGTTCGTGCCGCAATTGTTTGCCAGCAGTCCATTTTCATTTGCAAATCCTGCCGACGATAGCCGCATTCTCGTAGTGATTCAGTGGAGCGGTGGCAACGATGGATTGAATACGGTCGTTCCTTTTCGCAATGACATCTATTATAAAAATCGACCAAAAATTGCACTTAAGCGGGATGATCTATTGCCACTCACCGATGAATTGGCCTTGCATCCCAAATTGGATATTATAAAGAAACTTTGGGACAACGGTGAGGTAGCGGTTTTGGAGAATGTGGGATATCCTGAACCCGACCGCAGTCACTTTCGATCGATGGATATTTGGCATAGCGCGAGTGACTCGAATGAATACATCAGCACTGGATGGTTGGGACGATGGATGGATCAAGGCAGGAACGCGTCAGACGCCATTGAAATGGATGACACCTTGAGTTTGGTGATGAAAGGAGAAGAAAAAAAGGGATTGGCCATTCGCAACATTGACGCCGCCAAAAAATTGGCCGCCATTGGCTATCACACCGCGATGGATCATCAGC
>CANGVZ010000316.1 GCA_947457285.1 Flavobacteriales bacterium
CTTTGCGCTGGAACTCGTACTTCGGTGGCAGCGGTGATGAAGTTGCCGCCAATATACTCTTCACAGAAGATCAACGAATCTGCTTTGCAGGAACTACCAGTTCAAGCAACAACATCTCTCTCAATGGTTACCAAATGCAATATGGAGGAGGACAAAGCGATGGCGTGCTTGCGCAATTTGACGAAGAAGGTTACATCATTTGGAGCACCTATATAGGAGGCACTAATACAGATGAATTGCATCAAATAGCCTTGAACAGATTCGATCAACTTTATGTCAGCGGCAGCTCTTCAAGCACAAATGCAATCAGCACAAGTGGTGCGCACCAAATCAATAATGCCGGTGGCTCGTTTGACGGTTTGATTGCTCGTTTCAATCTTCAAGGCGATCGCATTTGGATGAGTTACTTCGGAGGTGAAGGACAAGACAAGGCTTTTGGCGTTGCATGCGATGAACTGGGCAGCGTTTATCTTGCCGGTATCACCTCTTCACTCAACAACATTGCTTATAATCCTTTCCAACAAGATATAGGAGGAGGAAACGATCTCTTCTTCGCATTCTTCGATTCCACTGGCGTCGCCAATTGGGCTTCATATCTCGGTGGTAGCGGTGATGAATTCTTAAGATCAATATCGGCAGATGAAAATTCTAAACTCATCTTCGCAGGTAATAGCGCCTCAAGTGCGGCTGCCCTCAATGGTTGGGATACTTCATATGGCGGTTTTACCGATGGTTTCTTTGGCAAAGTACAAGACTGCAATAATCCATACGTCACTGTTGATGCTCTCGGAGAAACTACATTCTGCTATGGAGAAAGTGTTGGCCTTAGTGTCGGAGGTGCAGACACCTTCATTTGGAGCACCGATGAAGAGACTACAGTCATCACTGTTGATACGACTAAAACAGTCTTCGCCATTGGCTATATGAACGGAACAGGCTGCAGAGCTCTTTCAAATCTTATTGAAGTCGAAGCTCTTTATACGCCCACAGTGTCGGCCTTCACAACCGATCCCACCACCCTGTGTGGTGGCGGTACGGTAACCATAATTGCTGAATCTGAAGACGAATATGAGTCTTTTATCTGGAGTAATGAAATGACCGGTGATACTATCGTAGTATTCGAACCAGGCACCTATAATGTCGGTGCATTAGCAGAAAACGGCTGCATCGGTAGAAGTGAAAATATCACTGTCACATTTGTTGACGCCCCTATCGTTCAAGCCGCTACTGCATTTGATGTTGTATGCATCTCGGTGCCTTCCGTAAATATCATCGGTCTTCCTTTTGGAGGCACATTCATTGGAAGTGGAATGGTTGGAAATCAATTTATCCCCGAAATCGCTGGTGGCGGTGAACACGATATCTATTATGAGTGGATTGATCCTGAAACAGGTTGTGCAGGCGTTTCAGATGTAATGAATATTGAGGTATTATTCTCTGAGGTTCAATTGTTCGTTGACAACACTGAATTCTGTGTATTCGATTTGCCTATGCAATTATTTGGATTTCCAGAAGGCGGATTCTACGTTGGTCCTGGCGTTTCTGAATCTACCTTCTTCCCTGAACTTGCAGGAGCGGGTGAGCACGAAATCGCTTATGTAATTCTCGATGAGAACGGATGTTACAATCGCAGTGAACAGATCATCATCGTAGACGCTTGCACTGCCGTAGAAGAATCTGAATTTGCAAAGTCAATTCATCTCTACCCCAACCCTGCCAATGATTTCATTGTCATTGAAAGCGACCTTATTAAAGGTTCCAACATTCGAATTTTCGATATGACTGGAAAGGAAGTATATCAATCGATCAACGCGTATGAGAAGTCACGTATAGATATCAATGTATTTACAAATGGTGTCTATACCATCATAATTTCCAATGAAAATGAAACAGCGCATTTAAAGTTTATAAAGTCATAGTCGTAGCTCAATTACGATTTGGTTTTGGTTAGACCGGATACTTTAAGGGGTATCCGGTTTTTTTTTATACCAAGAAATTGCTTCTCATTCCCTATACCATTCCACCAAGGAACTTCATACTAATTTCTTTATTCCTTAAAAATAGCAACTCATTCTTTTTTACATGCCTTTCATGGTCGATAATAAGCGTCTGAAACCCTCTACAATCAAGCCTTTCAGCTCATTTAATTAGTAACACTTATACCTTAATAAAAGTAAAAAATGATATATCGACTCTTCCAATATGAAAGCATTTTTATACATATTTCTTCTGCTTGCTTCACTAGTCTTTTTCAATTCCTGCCAAAAGGAATTCATTCTCCCCGATAAAGACGATGCGCAGGACTCAACGCTTGTTACACGCCAGAATCCTGATTCTGCGGTACTCAATTTTATTTGGATAAAAACAAATGACACACACTTTGGAACCCGCCTCGAAATTAAAAATGATACTGGTGGTGTTATCTTAAATGCATTAGATATGTTGCAATCCATTGATACTGTTTTTCAATTTCCAATCAACTGCGGGATTCACCTAAAGAAACATGTGTTCACCGTAAAGTCACCAACTGGAGCAATACTAGACACCATGCACTTTCAGCTTCACTACGAAGAAAATCTCGATGAGATCATCATTGAACGCCCAAACCTTAAATACTATATTCAACTCGCTTGGTTGTATAAAAACGAACTAAACCATTAACTCACTCCAAATCCCACACCCTCATGATTAACAACTACTTGAAAATACAATCAGCAAAGGAAATCCTCGGAATGCCCCAATGGAAAGTTCCATTCTCAGTGCATGTTGTGGATAGCTCTGAAAAAGCAGTAAAACTAGAGCAAGAAAACCAAGAGCTTAAACAGACGATTGCGAAACTTCAAGATATCATACAAATTAAATCTGATCACCTCGCGAGTCTCGCTCACGAAGTAAGAACACCGCTCAATGCCATCAATGGCCTTGTAGAGCTCTTCTCTCATTCCAACCTATCAAGCGCGCAATTGTCACAAGTCGAAGTAATAAAAAGCGCTTCTGACACCATGATTTCCATGATCAATGACGTTCTGGACTTTGCAAAACTGGAAGCGGGAAAAGTCATTTTACATCAAAGCAATTTCAATCTCAAAGACACCATAAAATCTGCGGCCAAACTATTCGAACAACAAGCCGAGCGTAAAGCTCTTTTTATAACCGCATCTTGTGACGAAAAATTGGACAACCTATATTTTGGAGATAAACAACGCATCAATCAGATTTTATACAATCTCATTTCCAATGCGATTAAGTTCACAGAAATAGGTGGCGTCGATGTAGTTTGTCAACTCTACACACGACGAAACAAAATTGATATGGTACGTATTGCCGTTCGCGACTCTGGAATCGGCATGAGCGAAAGCTTCTTGCAAAAAATTGGAAATCAATTCGAGCAGGAAACAAAGAAAAATCGACATTCACAAGGCGGAACCGGCCTAGGTCTTCACATCACCAAAAATCTAGTTTCCCTAATGAATGGAAACATGAAAATAGAGTCTGATGAGGGCCGCGGTACTTACGTCGAAATCATTTTACCTTTAGAAAAAGCAGTACAAGTAAACGAATCAAACATACA
>CANGVZ010000317.1 GCA_947457285.1 Flavobacteriales bacterium
CTGCGGATATCCCCTCAGTTTTTGCCCTCATCAAAGAATTAGCCCTCTACGAAAAGGCGCCTCACGAGGTGGTCGTTTCGCCTGAGGAGCTAGAGCAATGGGCTTTTGGTGAAAAAGCCTATTACGACTTTCTCGTGGCCGAAGACGATTCTGGCATCCTGGGCATTTCCCTTTATTACACGCGTTTTTCTACCTGGAAAGGCCCTCTTTTATACCTCGAAGACCTTATCGTCACCGAATCTGCCCGCGGGCGCGGATTGGGCAAAATGCTCTTCGAGGCCACCATGCGCCAATCCCTCGCTGATGGCCGCAATGGTATGAATTGGCAAGTCCTCGATTGGAATGAGCCTGCAATTCGCTTCTACGATTCATTCGGCGCATCCTATGTCTCCGAATGGCTCAATGGCAAGCTTTCAAAACAACAAATAGAAGATTATTTAGGAAAAATATGAAGGTATTCAAATTCGGCGGTGCTTCAGTGAAAGATGCCGCGGCAGTAAAAAACGTATCCAGCATTCTTCGCTCTTTTCAAAATGAAAAAATAGCTGTCGTCATCTCCGCGATGGGCAAGGTGACGAACGCGCTCGAAGATCTTCACCGCGCGCGTATGGCCAAAGGAAATACAGCCGAGGTCATCAACGCTCTTAAAGCATATCATGAAAATATTGGTCAAGAGCTTTTTGGCAATGAATACGAATCCCGCATGGCACCTGTCTTTGCGTATTTCAAAGATTTGGAAGAGGTCATCGCCCTGCCCCGCAATTCCAACGACGATCGCGACTACGACGCCATCGTGAGCTACGGCGAACTCTTCAGCACCGCTTTGGTTCATGCCTATTTAGTTTCCCAAAATTGCAATGCGGCATTCGTCGATGCGCGGAGCATCATCAAAACAGACGACCGCCACCGCGACGCCCGTGTAGACTGGAACAAAAGCACTTTAGGATGCAATCTCATCCGCCAAAAATTAGAGATACATGACTTGGTGATTGTGCAAGGTTTCATCGGTAGTGGCAGCGAACAACAGCCTACCACCCTCGGTCGCGAAGGTTCCGATTTCACCGCGGCTATCCTAGCCTACATCATGGATGCCCAAGATGTCACCATCTGGAAAGACGTGCCCGGTATGCTCAATGCTGATCCCAAACTTTTTCCAAATACCGTAAAACTCGACAAGATTTCATTCCGCGAAGCCATAGAATTGGCCTATTACGGCGCGAGCGTGATTCACCCTAAAACAGTGAAGCCGCTGCAAAACAAAAATATTCCACTGCATATCAAATCATTCATCGATCCGAATGCAGAAGGCTCGGTGATTCAAGAAAACACTGAATTCGACCACATCACTCCTTCGTTTATATCAAAGGCCAACCAAGTGCTCATCAGCATCACCCCGCGCGATTTTTCTTTTGTGGTAGAAGATAATTTGAAAGAAATATTCGATTTGCTTTCGCAATTCGGTATTCGCATTCACCTCATGGAAAACAGTGCTTTGAGCTTTTCTATTTGTATTGATAAAGACGAAACAAAACAAACGAAGCTCTTTGACGCACTAAAGAGCAAATACACCATACGCTATAATGAAGGAATGACGCTGCTTACAGCGCGTCATTATTCTGATGAAAATATTGCCATGCTTACAAAAGGCAAGGAAATATTACTCGAACAACGAAACAGACAGACAATCCGTTTCGTTGCTCGAGCTTTATAAAAAGTAAAATCTTAGCTTAAAATCAACATCGCGTCTCCGTAGCAGAAGAAGCGGTATTTTTCTTTGATGGCTTGCTGATATGCATCCATGATAAGATCATATCCTCCGAATGCCGTGGTCATCATCAACAACACGCTCTCTGGCTCGTGGAAGTTGGTGATCAAGCTATCAGCGATTTGGAAATCGTATGGAGGGAAAATGAACTTGCTGCTCCAACCGTCAAATGGCTTGAGCAAATTATTAGTGCTCACACTGCTTTCAAAAGCACGCGCCACGGTCGTTCCCACTGCACACACTCTTCTTCCGTTGGCCTTCGCTTCGTTCACCATATCCGCTGTTTCGGCAGGAATGATAAGCTGTTCACTATCTGTCTTGTGCTTGGTCAAATCTTCTACCTCAACGGTGCGGAATGTACCAAGACCAATGTGCAAGGTCAACTCAGCCATGTTGATGCCCTTGATTTCAAGACGCTTTGAAAGTTCGCGGCTAAAGTGCAAACCCGCTGTTGGAGCTGCCACTGCGCCTTCGTGCTTAGCATAGATCGTCTGATAGCGGAACTCATCTTCTGGCTCCACCGGACGTGTGATATACTTTGGAAGTGGAGTCTCGCCCAATTCATACACCAACTTCTTAAACTCCTCGTGTGTTCCATCGAACAAGAAACGAAGCGTACGACCACGTGACGTGGTGTTGTCAATGACTTCCGCCACCAACTCATCGTTCTTTCCGAAATACAACTTGTTACCTATTCTGATTTTGCGGGCAGGATCTACAACAGTATCCCACAACAAACTCGTAGAATTCAATTCACGAAGCATGAAAACTTCGATGATAGAACCTGTCTTTTCTTTATTGCCATACATACGTGCAGGAAACACGCGTGTATTGTTGTTGACCATGACATCGCCTTCGTCGAAGTAGTCAAGTATATCCTTGAACATGCGGTGTTCAATCTTTCCGGTCTTCTTGTGTACCACCATCAAACGCGACTCGTCGCGGTGCTTGGCTGGGTACTGAGCGATTAACTCCTGAGGCAGTTTGTATCTAAACTGGCCTAATTTCATGGTTGAAATCAACGTCTTAGGGTTTTAAATTTGGGGGCGCGAAGATAATACATTCGCGAGGCGTTGTCAAGTCCGTGGATTCCAAGGCTTTTCAGACGCACCCAAATCCTGCGTCAACTTCCTCGAAAGGACGAATAAATAGTCGCTCAGACGATTTAGATAATGCATAATTACTTGAGGCACAGGCTCATGCTCATTGAGCGCCGCCACCAAACGTTCGGCCCTCCGACATATTGTGCGTGCCACGTGGCAGTGAGAAACCACCGGATGACCACCAGGAAGGACGAAATTGCGCATAGGAGGCAAGACCTCATCCATGGCATCCATGCGTTGCTCCAAGAAGGTAACATCGCGCTCGTCGATTTGAGGCAGATTCATCTTTCCCACGTGTGATGGATCGAGTGCCAAATGGCTTCCAAGGGTAAATAGACGGTCTTGAATCTCCAACACCTCGCTTTCAAGCACCGGATGCAAATCACGCAAGAGGCCTAGGTAAGAGTTGAGCTCATCCACTGTTCCGTATGATTCGATGCGCAAATGATGTTTCGGAACGCGGGTGCCTCCGAGCAAACCCGTAGTACCGTCGTCTCCTTTTTTCGTGTAGATCTTCATAATGTTTAGTAAACCGCCGCAAGATGCATAAGTTTTCGCAATTACGGGAAATACCTTAGAACCGTCTCCTTTCCAATCCCTTCATTTGTTCTGTTCAAACAAGCTCTTGAAACACTTAGAATCAACTATACATGTTTGGAAGGGAGACCGATC
>CANGVZ010000318.1 GCA_947457285.1 Flavobacteriales bacterium
ATTCGAAAAAGCATTCGAAGGAAGCAATATCACCGTTCGTTATCACGGAGCGCCCAGTGAAGACTTCGACCCCAACGCTTGGTGGAAAAAAGAGTCAGGACTTGTCCTCACTAACAACGAATACATCAAGCTAATCTACTATTTTATAAAGCATTAAAGAGTAGTCAGATTTTTCTAAAGTGTTAATAATTGCGATGACCACACCGGTTTTGGGTCGAAAAAATCGTATATTTGACAAACCTGAACATCTCTGATCGCCTATGAATGAAGAAGATCGCGAACAGCACTACGCCGAGGATTTGGTGAACCGATACGAGAAGATGCTGGCGAATGACGAATCCTATTACTTCGATATCGAAGAATTCGAAGAGATCGTCGACTTTTATTGTGACAATAACAAGTTTAATCAAGCACTACACGCCATCAACTACGCCTATACTCTATTTCCAGAAAATACAGTATTGATGTTGCGTGAGTCGCAAATATTAGCAGGCATGGGGCGCCTTTCGAAAGCCCTTTCTAGACTTCGTACGCTCGAAAAATTTGAGCCGCGAAATCAGGAAGTAGTTCTCACTATGGGTTCTATTTACAGTCAATTACGAGAGCACAAACAAGCCATCGAATTATTCAAGCGTGCCCTGGAAATGGGGGGCGAAGAAATGGAAGAAGAGATCTACCTTGAAATTGCTCTTGAATATGAAAACATGGATCGTTTTGACAAAGCGATTGAAACATTGCAAGAAGCGCTCAAAAAGACTCCAGACAATGAGACCTTGATGTATGAGTTGGCCTATTGTTTTGAAACCGCCGACCGCACAGCGGAGTGTATTGAATATTATACTGCATTTATTGAAAGGCATCCTTTCAGTTTTCCCGCTTGGTACAACGTCGGCAACGCGTATCAAAAGCTCGACGAGCTCGAAAAATCCATTGAAGCTTACGACTATTGCATCGCAATTCAGCCAGACTTTGCGCCTGCCTATTACAATAAAGCCCACGCCCTTTTCAAGAGCGAAAAGTACGCGGAAGCTATTACCGTTTTCGAAGAAACGTATGCCTACGAGCCTCCTCAAGCACCAATCTATTGCCACATCGGCGAGTGCTTTGAAAAGCTCGAAGAATTTGACAAAGCATTATTCTACTATAAAAAATCCATCCAAAACGATGAATACTATGCTGACGCCTATGTAGGCATCGGAATGGTGATGGATCTTCAAGGTAAGACTACCGAAGCCCTCAATTACATCGAACGAGCAATAGAACTCGAACCCGAAAATCCTGACTATCATTTGTTTTTGGTAGAGATTTTCAAAAAGATGAACCACCTGGCGGAAGCGGAAGCTATAACCGAAACATTAATCGCCCGTTTTCCCGAAAACGAAGACGTGTGGCTCGACCACAGCGATATTTATTTTATTAAAAAAGACTACGACTCAGCCCTTGCTGCTATAAACGAAGGATGGCAGAAGAATCCACAGAGCACGGCTCTGGGATATAGAAAAGTAGCGTATCTTAAAGCCTCAGGCAGATTGGAAGAAGGACCAGAGTTGCTACTGCGACTGTTCCAGAATGACCCCGAATCGGCCCTAGAGCTGGAGGAATATTGGCCTCCGATTAAGTACGACTCACTATATGACTCACTCATCAGGGAGTACCTAAGAAAAAAGAAGGGTTAAAAAAACCCTGTTATCTTTGCGCCTCTTTTGCAATACACCATCCTAATTACACTAACATGAATTTTAAATTACACCATCTACCAGAACGCACCAAGAAAGGTCGTGAATCAGGCTTAACGATGGTCATGGACAAAGCCCTAACGATTCGCCAAGCGGAAGATCTCATCGAAAGCAGTGGCGAATTTGTAGATATCGTAAAACTAGGCTTTGGAACTTCAGCCTTCGCTTCGAATGTGAAGGAAAAGGTGAAACTCTATCAGAAAAACGACATTAAAGTATATGTTGGTGGTACATTGTTCGAGGCATTTTATGTTCGCGGACAAATGGACGACTACGAACGCTATATCAATAGCCTAGGACTTGATACCGTTGAAATCTCTGACGGCAGTATGTCAATTCCTCACAACGAAAAGTGTGAGTTGATTGCCAAATTTGCAAAAAATTATCGCGTACTTTCTGAGGTAGGTTCCAAAGAAGAAGGCATTCTCATTTCACCAGCAAAATGGATTAAAATGATGAACGCCGAACTTCAGGCTGGAAGCTGGAAGGTGATTGCCGAAGCACGTGAGAGCGGCACCGTTGGAATCTATCGCCCAAGCGGACAAGCCCACGTCCTATTGATCAATAAAATTCTTCAAAAAGTAAAAGCAGAAGACATTCTGTGGGAAGCTCCTAAAAAAGCTCAGCAAGTTTATTTTATCAAGCATTTGGGTGCAAATGTCAATCTGGGCAATATCGCAGAGAATGATGTGATTCCAATGGAATGCCTAAGAATCGGTTTGAGAGGTGATACATTCTTCGAATATTTGCCGGAGAGTATTGTCTCAAAAATGAAAGCATAACACCATGATCAATGAAATCACAGTGTCTCAATTAAAGCACTGGCAAGACACGCAACAATCTTTTCAATTAATTGACATTCGAGAAGATGAAGAAGTAGCACTCGGCTCCATAGGAGGAGAACATATTCCGATGGCTCGTGTGCTCAATCATTTAGATAAGATCAGAAAGGATGTTCCTGTAGTTGTGCATTGCAACAGCGGCAAACGCAGTAGTGCCGTTGTGTACACTCTCATGCACAAACATCAATACAACAACGTTTATAGCTTGTGCGGCGGTATTCAGGCCTATGCTGCTGAAATTAATCCCGCCATTTTTCAAGCTTATTAATAATTAAATCCTCATGGAAATCATTCAACAAATCATCGACTTTACATTGCATATCGATGAAAAACTTCAGTATTTCATCGCTGAATATGGTACGCTCACTTATGCAATATTATTTTTGATTGTATTTGTTGAAACGGGGTTGATTGTAATGCCACTCTTACCAGGCGACTCTCTTCTTTTCGCAGCTGGAGCATTGTGTGCAGCGCCAGATAGCGAGCTAAAAATCTATATCGTCATTCCTTTGCTCATCGCCGCAGCGCTGCTGGGAGATAATGTCAATTATTTTGTTGGTCGCTATTTTAGTGAGCAGATTAAAAAGCGAGAACGCATTTTATTTTTCAAAAGAAAATACATTGAAGACACAGAAGCCTTCTATGCAAAACATGGAGGAAAGACAGTGATCATGGCGCGCTTCGTTCCTATAGTAAGAACAATAGCTCCTTTTGTGGCAGGCGCTGGAAATATGCCTTACAAGCGCTATATCACATTCTGCATCGCTGGAGCACTTCTTTGGGTCATCGGACTTTCAATGCTCGGTTATGCATTCGGCAACTTAGAATTTGTAAAGAATAATTTCGAAATTGTTATTCTCGCAATTATTGGAATCAGCGTATTGCCAATCATCTTCGGCTTCATAAAGGCTAAATTCGGAAAGAAAACAGCATGAGAACATTTGGCCTCATAGGTCTGCCC
>CANGVZ010000319.1 GCA_947457285.1 Flavobacteriales bacterium
CATCACCGCGTTAAAAATAATCTGCAGGTGATTTCCAGCATCCTCAATTTGCAAACATCTTATGTAAACGACCCCGGCACATTGGAGATTCTGAAGGAAAGCCAAAACAGAATCAAGAGTATGTCATTCATTCACGAGACACTCTACCGCACTACAGACTTTTCGAGTATCAATTTTTCGGAGTATATCAAGAGCTTGAGCTACAACCTCATTCAAAGCTATCGATTGCAAAACTGTCATGTAGATTTTGTAGCGGATGTAGACGATGTGGAAATGAGCATCGACCAAGCAATTCCTTGCGGCTTGATAGTGAATGAGTTGGTTAGTAACGCGCTGAAATACGCATACGCTGGTCGTTCTAATGGCAAGTTAGCAATCTCGCTCAAAGAAAAAAGCAATAGAATTTTCCTTCAAATATCAGATGATGGAATAGGGCTTCCAGAAAATTTCAAGTTTGAGAAAACCGATTCGCTTGGCGTTCAATTGGTTTATTCACTCACAGAACAGCTTGATGGAACAATTGAAGTCGACGCGTCAGAGGGAACGTCTTTTTTAATTATTTTTGATAAACGTTTGTGATCCTTTCATAAGATTGCACCCTCTTTAAAGATCACTTCAATACCGAATCCAGATGGCTACCAATATACTAATTGTAGAAGACGAAAGCATTGTGAGAAAGGACATTGAGCGCAGCTTGACAAAGCTCGGCTACAATGTAATTGCTCAAGCAGACAATGGACTGAAAGCGATAGAAATGGCGTTGGAACATAAGCCAGAGATTGCATTGATGGACATCATGCTCAAAGGCGATATGACCGGAATCGAAGCTGCCGCGAAAATCAAAGAAGCGATCAATATTCCTGTGATTTTCCTCACCGCTTACGCCGACGAAGCCACGCTCAACAAAGCTAAAATCACCGAGCCACACGGCTACATTCTCAAGCCATTTAAAGAAATTGACTTGCACACCACCATCGAGATGGCGCTGCATAAGCATAAAAAAGAACAAGAGCTACGAGTAGAAAATGATTTGCTTAAATCACTCAGTCAATTTAAGTCTGAAGCAGAACACCTTTTCGTTAAACACCAGTCACGCCTTGTGAAGTTGAACACGTCGGATATCTATTTTGTAGAAGCGCTAAAAGACTATGTGCAGGTGATTACAAAAGATCACAAATACACGATTCACGCAACAATGAAAGATGTTGAGAAAAAGATGCCGTCAAAGATGTTTCAGCGCGTGCATCGTTCTTTCATCGTGAATATGGATAAAATCGAAGCGATTCTAGGTGGTAATGTCATCATGCAAGACTTACACAAAGAGATACCTGTAGGCGGCAACTATAGAGATGAATTGGGTGGGCGTATAAACGTTTTATAGCCCTAATTTTCGAATAAAAGCTTCTTTGCACGCTCCAGGTCCTTTCTGAAGAAAAAGAGGGTTAAAAAGACTGATAATAAAGCCGCGCCCGATGTCGATGCCACATAACCTATGTGTCGCTCCCCGACGAAAGCTGCCACCAGTACAATCGCAACAAGCCCGGGATAGGCAATCATTTTTCGATAGTTGATATCCATCTCCACCCGTGAGCGCAATTGCCAATAAAGGAAAATCAACGAAAAGATTTTACCGATTGTCACAGCAAGCACCGCTCCCAATAGACCATGTTTGGGAACTAAAATGGCAAGTAAAAATACTTGAATGATTGCACTATAGAACAGACCATACACCAAGCGTGAAGGCTCTTTGCGAAGCATTAGAATTCCCATGTAAAGACTGAACAGCGTTCGTGTGAAAAAAGAAATTCCGATAATTCCGAGTAAAGAGAAAGATTGATATAGCTCCGGGTTTCTAACAAACCAAGGCGCGATAAGCGGAATTCCAATCATACACGCAAGCACTCCAAAAACAGAAGCTACCAAATACGCATGAAGCAGTGTCTTGGCTTTCGACATTGGCGGCTGAACATAGTCGCCACCCCAGCTGGAATATATTTTAGGTAAAATAAAACCGCCAAGTCCCATCAACATAAACTCCACCGGAGACAAGCATTTGGTAGCAAAATCATAAATTGCTACGTCGGTCATGGTGCATTCATTGGTAATGATGAAGCGATCTAAATAATTGAGAAGCCACATCAAAATGGTATAACCAAACATCGTCGAGCTTATGACAATAATTTCTTTGCTGCCCTTCAGGTCTATGCGAGGAAGTGATTCTTTGGACTGAAAATAAAGGGCTAGTAGGAAGATTAACACACCGCTAACCAAACGACCTAGCAGCGGCCCCATTACATCTTTTCCAAATAAGTGAAGAAAGAAAATGGACAAACTAACAGTAAATACAAAGTTGAAAATGTTTGAAAAGTAAAATTTGCTGCGCTCCTGTCGATAGGTTTGATACGTCGTCTGAGTTCTGAAATATCCATTTAAGAACCCCGTCGCGATACTCATAAATCCATAGGGCCAAAAGGACAGCGTTTCAGCAGGAAAAATGGATTGAAAGGCCATTTTTCCAATAAAGAAAAACACACCGATGATGGTCAAGCCACAAGCCAATTGAATTCCAATTGCCCGTGAATAGAAGAGTTTTTTAGAGTCCTTGTTCTTGGAAGAATCGTTTAAAAGAATCGGAACATACTGCTCCACACCGATGCTTGTGATTACCTGAAACAGAAGGGAAATACTGATGTAAACGTTGAGTCGACCAAAGTCTTCAGTGTTGAGATTATTGCTGTAAAAAGGCAATAAAACCAACGCACTCATAAAGGGCAATGAGCTCACTACTGTGAAAATAAAAGATTCAATTACGCGCTTGCTGAGCATCATGCCTTGTTCACCTAAATTTGCCAATATCTAATGCGACCAAAGCTATTATACATATACCCATCTCGCTCCACTTTCGTTATAAAAGATTTAAAGAGTCTTTCGTTAGAATATGAGGTAGTCGAATATCACTTTGCCCCAAAAGCCAAGTGGAAACTCCCCTTTGTCTTGTTGGGATTGTTTTTGCGATTATTAACAGAGAGAAATTATCGCCACATCGTTTGTCAATTCGGCGGGTATCAATCACTCATTCCCGCTATTTTCAAGAAGTTTTTTGGAAAAAAACTATTCATAGTTGTTGGTGGATTTGACGCTGTTTCTATACCATTTATTGGATATGGTGGGTTTCACAATAAGTGGTTGAGGCGGGCACTGACGTATTCCTACAAAAATGCCAACGTCATAATTCCCGTTCACCATTCTCTTATTATCAGCGAGCAACGCTATTGCAGCGATGTTCCCACCAATCAAGGCATTCAACACTTTGTAAGGAATTTGAAGACTCCGTTTGTCGAAATTCCCAATGGCTATGACCAACATAAATGGCCCTTATCAAACCTTAATTCACGCGACCGGGTATGCATTACCGTGGCTGGTGGTCTCGAAGAAGAAAGAAGATTCGTGCTAAAAGGCATCGACCTCATTGCCGAAGTTGCGGCTCTCCTACCCGACTTTAAATTTATTGTGATTGGTGG
>CANGVZ010000320.1 GCA_947457285.1 Flavobacteriales bacterium
AAAAATTCAAGTTCCAACCTTATTGGCCAAGAGAAAGAAAGAATGCGATAAAATCCTGGAAGCTCTGGAAGCCTTGAATATGAAAGAAGATGTGGCACTTCCTGATTTTCCAAAACCCGAACTTCCAAAAGAAAAAATTGCATTTCTGGAAAATTACGAGAGTCTTTTAGCATCGACTAAACTCGTTATCTTTAATGCTAAAAATCCACAGACATTAAGCCTTTCAATAGAATTCATCATTAATCTTCAGAATAGCTACAACAATACTTTCGGAGAACTCTTTGCCGAATTCGGCAGCTCTGAAAATTCGAATATTTCTGTTATCAATCCATTCGAGTCTGGAGTTGTCATTCGTGCCCTTAAAAATAATGACGTCAATGAAGAAATTCGTCAACTCATTGCTGATGAGGGCGCCCGCATAAACAAATTACTTTCGTTAGGATAAAGTTTTTGCATCAGCCACCTCCACAAACGGTAGCACAAATACCCAATCAAAACCCCCATTGTCCAACCCATTAAAACATCAGTTGGAAAATGAACACCAAGATAAATTCTGGAGTAACCAATCAACAAAGGCCATAAAATCAACAATAGAAATATCCATTTATTCTTTGGCCTTATCCACAATAAAAACAAGGTGACAACACCAGCATAATTTGCGGCGTGCGAAGAGTAAAAACCAAACTTCCCTCCCTTGTAAAGGTTCCCATTTGGTTCTAAAGAATAGTGTAAATAGTCTTTGATAATGGGGTCATGCGATGGGCGAAGTCTTTCCACCCAATTCTTAAACAGACCGCTGGCAGTTTGGTCATTTAAGGTGACGCATATAGCGATAAACACCACAATCCAAAAGAAATATTTACCTGGAAATTTCTTGTATAAAAAGTACAGAAGCACCGCATAAATCGGCACCCATGTCCACTTCTCACTGACATACCACATTACTTTATCCAAAAACGGAAATGCATCCGTGTTTAGGAAAAGTATTAAGTCATAATCAAAGCTCATCGCGATAAATGTCTGCTACCTGAGCGCTGTAGTTCTGCATGATATTCTTGCGCTTCAGCTTGAGCGTAGGAGTGATCTCACCGGCATCAATAGTGAATGCTTTAGGAAGAATTCTGAAAGCCTTTATTTGCTCCCATTTTCCAAAGCGGGAATTTCGCTTTTCGATTTCACCCTCAATCAATTTTTGAAGAGCTTCACTCTCCATCAATTCCTTGTCCGACGAAAACTTCAGACCTTTTCTTTCAGCCCATAGCTTTGCTTGTGTAGGCTCAACAACAATCAGTGCTGAAGGGAAATTTCGATTCTCACCAATCACAATACATTGTTCGATATAAATCGATTCTTTCAACGCATTTTCGATAAGCTGAGGTGCTACATACTTTCCTCCGCTGGTCTTAAACATTTCCTTTTTTCTATCCGTAATCACCAGGAAGCCATTTCTGAATTCTCCAATATCACCCGTGTGAAACCAGCCATTCTTGAGTACTTCAGCAGTGAGTTCTGGATTCTTATAATATCCTTGCATCACATTTGGCCCTTTACAGAGAATTTCTCCATCCTCGGCAATTTTAACCTCTACATTATTGATTGGTTTTCCTACAGATCCAACCATATACATGCCCTCAACTCTCGTTGAGTTTACCGAGATCACCGGTGAAGTTTCTGTTAGACCATAACCCTCTTTAATGGTAATACCGGCAGCACTGAAAAATCTCGCCAGTCGAGGTTGAAGAGCGGCACTTCCGCTCGGAACGGCTTTAATTTCCGTCAGACCCAAAGCTTCTTTTACTTTACTAAAAACTAGCTTACGTGCAATCTTCAACTGAAAATTATACCATCCACCTTTATTGATATCCCACTGCAGGGCAAGACCCAGAGCCCATTGGAAAATTTTCTTCTTCGCTCCTGTATTCGCCAAACCTTTGGCAACTACTCCATCAAAGAACTTCTCCAAAAGGCGCGGAACAGCGCTAAACATGTGAGGTTTTACGAAGTAAATATCATCCTTCACAGTATCGATTCCGCTCAAATAAATACTAACTCCATTATTGATATAAAGATAATGCAGCATTCTTTCATAGATATGACAACACGGAAGGAAGCTAAGGCAACGACACGTTCCCTTTTGCAATTCAGGCAATCGATCTTCACTATCAATGGCATTGCTCGCAATATTGCGATGCGTGAGCATAACCCCCTTTGGAAGACCAGTGGTTCCTGATGTATAAATTATTGTCGCTAGATCATCAATAGAAACCGAAGCCGCCAACTCCTTTACCTTGGCCTGACTTCCAGATTTGCCAAGCTCTAACACCTCATTCCAATTGGCGACACCAAACACATTTTCAAAAGTATATACCTTCTTCACAGTAGGCACGCGATCTAAAATGTGCTCTATCTTCTTATAAATATCGGCATCACTTACAAAAACAAATTTAGACTCTGAGTGATTGATGATGTATGCATAATCTTCCTCCGTCATGGTTGGGTAAATCGGAATATCCATTGCTCCAATCTGAAGGATAGCATGATCCATGATATTCCACTCCAAACGATTGGTTGTAGTGATAAGTGCAATCTTATCACCCTTTTCCACACCAAGCTCTAGAAGCCCTGCGGAAGCAAGATTCATTTTCTCAATGAAATTGTCAGTAGATATCGTTTGCCACTCACCCGCAAGACGCGAGGTCATGCAGTTCTGGAGAGGGAAGTGCTTTTGTTGTTCGTAAATAAAATCAAATAATCTCAAGTAGTTAGCCATATGCAGGAATGATTTACGGCTCTAATATAGAAAACCTAGTCATTCTACACAAGCGAACCTAATTCACTACCAAGGTCCTCGTACTCGACTGAGAGCCTGATGTAGCGCGGATTACATAAATTCCAGTGGCCAAATTCGACACATCCATGAATCCATTTGTTGTAGTGAAATATTGTGAAATCACGATTTTACCCATTCCATCGATGATATCAAGCCTGGAATTTTCATTCAATCCTGAGATCTGAATCTGCTGCGAAGCTGGATTTGGACCGAACATCCATTCGGTTTCTTGATCATCTGTTTCATCCACACTCACCTCTCCACAAGCAGGATCATAATCCTCACCCGGACTACCTTCGATGCAACCTCCAAACCAGTTTTCTGGGCTATTCATTCTTCCTGCACTGCTCAACAACTCCATTGTTTTTCCATTACCGTTGGCTTCTTGAGGCCATGGGAAACTTGATCTATAAGCTGTTGATTTCACCAACAATCCATTGCTATCATAAAGTCTGATGACATCATTATTACCAAAAGAAATTCCATCGGTAATCACAACGTTCTGTACATCTGGGAATCTTGGTTCAAAAAGCTCTTCATCAGATGCAAAAACCAAATGTCCGTTTGCACCGATGATGGTGCCCGCTGGAATGGTAAATACGTTCAACTCATTTTCGTCGCGAATAGAGTAACCACTCAGACTAATATCCGAACCGCTGGTGTTCTTCAGCTCCCACCAAT
>CANGVZ010000321.1 GCA_947457285.1 Flavobacteriales bacterium
CCTTAGGACAAGCATTTGGAAAAACACCGATCGGTGACCCTCGCAATGAAACGGTGCGAATGGGTGCCCTTGCGGGAATGTCGCAAAGAGAAGATGTACTTGAGAAATTAGCGCTTCTCACCCAATCATCAGAAATCGTATTCGGAGATCCGCAAAAAGTAGACGTGATCGATGGTGATGCAAGTAAAGGCGCTTTTATTTCTCCAATATTGTTATTGAATAAGGAACCATTTAAAAATCTTGCAACACACGAGGTAGAAGCCTTTGGACCTATTACTACCTTGATGCCATACGACACAACAGAGGATGCCATCGCTCTTACCAAACTCGGAAAGGGAAGCCTCGTATGCAGCATTGCCACTTACGATAAAAAAATAGCCCGCGATTTTGTAGTTGGCTCAGCTTCTTATCACGGTCGTGTTTTGATACTTAATCGCGAAAGCGCAAAAGAAAGCACAGGCCACGGATCACCAATGCCTTTGCTCGTGCACGGCGGACCAGGAAGAGCTGGCGGCGGAGAAGAAATGGGCGGCAAACGCGGAGTGATGCACTATCTGCAACGCACCGCTATTCAAGGAAGTCCCTCATTCCTCACTGCTGTCACAAATGTTTATCAATACGGAGCCGATCAACCCGAAGCTCAGCCACATTTATTCAGAAAACACTTTGAGGAAATGCAAGTCGGCGAAACGGTATTCACCCACAAGCATACAGTGACCGACGCTGACATCGTCAACTTTGCGAATGTGAGCGGTGACAACTTCTACGCCCACATGGATGCCACCTCACTTGAGGGAACAATTTTCGAGCGTCGCGTCGCACACGGTTACTTCGTACTCTCAAAAGCCGCAGGTTTATTTGTTGACCCTAAAAAAGGGCCAGTATTGCTCAACTACGGTATTGATGAGGCTCGTTTCACAAAGCCAGTATATCCAGGAATGACAATTGGCGTGCGATTTACAGTGAAAGAAAAAGTAGATCAAGAAAAGAAATCACCCGAAGATATTGCAAAAGGAATTGTAAAATTCCTCGTTGATGTATATGATGAAACGGGAGAAACAGTGGCACTAGCAACGATTCTAACGATGGTAAAAAAAATGAATCAAGACGATTGATGAAATATATTATCACGCTCTTTTTTCTTATTTCCGCATTAGTCTCGCAAACGCAATGTGCGCCAGACTCTATACTTTCTCGTGAGAAATTGATCGAAGATATTTACAAACTAAAAAGTACTATCCTCGACTCACATCCTGACCCTTATTTGTTTTGTACCAAACAAGAGTTCAATGCCGCATTTGGAAAAGCCGCTGAATCCATTACGAATAATACCACCTATGCACAATTCATTTTGATTGTAGCAGAAGCTCTTCAAACGCTGAAAGATTCGCATACAAGCATTGACTACGGACATCTGATAAAGGTTCAGACTGAGCATGGAAGAGGAATTGTTCCAATAAAGATTCACTCCATTCAAGGACAAGTGTTCACAGAGATAGAACGTGATTCAATCATTCCGGTTGGCTCGCGTATTCACTGCATTGATAATGTTGAGGCGACGCAACTCTATAAAGAGGCCATGCAATATGGCTCTACCGAAGGAAATGCTATCACCGGACAGCGTAGAATTTCAGACGCACTCTTCTATTCCGTCATAGGCCTTACTCGTCAATTTGGCGATACCGTGAAAGTAGATTACGAACCATTCGGTCGCGACACCATTATTACTGCTCTCTTTCCCACGTATGACAAAGAGAGATTTGCGCAACGTCAAAAGAAGCTTGGGGCAACGGAATTCGAGAGATTGCATTCTCTTAACTATTATAGAAATGATAGCGTGGCAGTTCTAAAAATCGGAACATTCAGCCCACCAAATTTGAAGCAATACCAAAAGTTCATTAAAAATTCTTTTAAGGAGATTAAGGAAAAGAATGTCCAGGTTCTGGCAATTGATCTTCGTAATAATGGCGGCGGTCGCTCCAGTAATGTTGAATACATCTATTCTTTTCTCAAGCCCGAAGGCCACAACACGCCCTCGAATATTATTGGAAAATCCAGCGAATTGGCGCGCAGTCGCAGTCAGTGGGCGCGAAGAGGTTTTGTGCGTTGGTATCTGAAAACCTTCAAGCGCAACGACGAAGATATTGCTGCATTCTTAAAATTTTATGAAGACTCCATTGGATCATTAGATACAGCCTATTTCTCAATTCCCGAAAAACAGAAAAAGCAGTATGTGTTTACAGGAAAATGCGCCCTATTTATCAATGGCATGACAGCCTCTGCTGGAGTTGATTTTACCAATACCTTTTATAAAGAAAAAAGAGGTGATGTGATCGGAGAACCGTGCCTTGGGCCACACACAGGAACATTTGGAAATCCGGCTGTATATGTGCTTCCCAACAGCAAACTTCCCGTCATCATTGCCACCATACGTTATAATTACGACAACACCTTCAAATACGAATCTCAACCCATCAAACCCAACATCTCCATCGAAGTCACCCAAGAGACGTTGGCCAAAGGAATTGATCCGTACCTTGAGTATTTACTTTCTTCATTCAGCACGAAATGAAATATCATTTAGTCATTCTTCTTTTTATTACTTCCTTTTTCACTTCTGCGCAGTCCGCAATTGAGACAAAGCTACTTTCATCAAAAAGCACCAACATCGAATTGATGGATAGCCTTTCAGCTTCATTGCTAAAAGAATCTAATCCCAGGGCGGTAATCTTATGGCACCGCCACTTTAATATACAAAATGAACAGACCGCGGCTGCTCTTTGGATGCTTTCACCCGTTGATGTAATTCTAGTGGACTCATCTATTATTGGCCCATTTCTCAATTGGGGCAATACCTTGAAGCCTATTAAAAAACCAAAACTGAAATCACTCGCATTGGATTCCTTGTTGGCAATTCGTCCTGAAAATGAAGATCAAATGATTCAACGAATCCTTGCATTGTCAGAACTAGGTGGTTTTTTGGGTAAAAAAAGAAAAGAAATTCTTGTCCAGTACTCAAGCATTCCAAGTGAAATAAGCACGTCGGGATATGAAGAATTGCGCTTTCGTCTGGCTTTAAATATTCTATATAAGAATTTGCGTGCCTCTTCTGAATTGAAGGCAAACATGGCCGCCATTGATAAAATTCAAAATGTTTATGATTATAATTTTGAAAATTATTGCTTTGAACTTCTGGCTGCTTTTGCATCCGAGCATAATAAAGACAGTCAAATTCAACCGGTAAAAACAACTGAGCAACCTGCCGCTAAAAATGATACATCGAGATTATACCTTATTATACTCCTTTGTCTTCTTGTCGTCATCATCGCACTCGTTGTCACAATTTTCATTTTGAAAAAAAGAAACGATAAAGCTACCCACGTCGGAAAAGAAGACTTTATCAAAAAGGAACAGCAATGGGATGAAAAGGAAACCTTGTATCACCAGCAATTAGGCGAATTAAAATTAAAATTGACGAATTTAATTGCAGAAAATGACAAATTAAA
>CANGVZ010000322.1 GCA_947457285.1 Flavobacteriales bacterium
CTTCCCCGCAGGAGTCTATGTGATTACCACGGATACAAAGAGCGCTAGGATGGTGGTGGAGTAACGAAGAACAAGAACAAGAACAAGAACAAGAACAAGAACGAAGTGATAGCTGGGTAAAGACGCCATTTATGGCGTCTGGCCCATGTCGAATTAGAAATTGGATTTTGGAATAAGGAATAGGGAAGTTGAAATTCGGAATTCAGAATCTCTTGTTCTATTTCTTCAGTAACGCAAGAAACTTCTCCTTGTTTTCGAATATTACTATCACGTTGATAATTAATAATACGATAGCGATAGGAAGACCTTCGGGGGCTTGGAAAATGTGAGTAAGAAGAATACCAACTACTGGAGGGAAAACGACAATTGCTCCGAAGGCGCGTGTGCGTGGAATCATGAAAAGAATGCCGCCGATCACCTCTACCACCGCAACTAGTGGCAATAGCCAACCAATGGTCTTGAATGCCGCATACATCTTCAACATGTGCTCCGGCATATCTGCGGGCATTGGGATGTATTCGAAAATTTTATTAAGCCCCGCATTGATCATCATCAAACCAAAAAGGAAGCAAAGTATATTGAGTACTTTTGTTTTCATGGGGGAAATGTAGTGAAAAAAGTTAGCAATCAAGGTCGAGGGAATCATGTTTTGAGCTAGCCTTTCAATTTTAAGTCACGGATCTAATTCGTTAGCTTTTCTTAACGCAGAGACGCAGAGGGCGCAGAGTTCCGCAGAGAGGTTTGCTCTTATAATTCACTTTATGCGCATATATTCAAATAAAGTATTCTTTTTTATAAAGATGGATAGCTTCACTTTTAAAAAAAAAATGATGACCGAAAACGAAATTACCAATCAAATTATCAATGCTTCTATTGAAGTACATAAAACCCTTGGACCTGGACTCCTTGAAAGTGTTTACCATGAATGTCTCTACCACGAACTTTTACAGCGAGGACTTCACGTAGAAAAAGAAAAAAATTTACCTATTGTATTCAAAGAGGTAAAGCTCAATGCCGGATATAGAATTGACCTATTAGTAAATCAAACTATTATTGTTGAATTAAAAAGCGTGGAAATGATTAACGACTTGCATATCGCGCAAACCTTGACTTATCTTAAACTCAGCAATCTAAAACTCGCACTGCTTATCAATTTTAACGTCCCACTTCTTAAAAATGGAATAAGAAGGATTGCCAATCATTTATAACATCTCTGCGCCGCGCTCCTATGGAGTTCTCTGCGCCCTCCGCGCCTCTGCGTTAAGAAGAGTTTTCGAAACAGGTCCATCACTACGAATTGAAAGGCTAGCTCACAGCTATTAAATTATCAACTCTTTATTCGTGTCCACACCTCTGTTCTTCCAAACAAACTCATTCCCACATAGCCTCGAATATTGAGAGTATTGCCATCTTTAAGAGTCATAATACAGTCGTACGTCTCTCCATTGCGAGGATCGTAAATGGTACCACCTTCCCACTCATACTTTCCATCAAAGCGAAAATTCTTCAAAATCACCATACCAATCACATCTCGATTCCTCAAGCTGGCATCCGGATTATTGACATCTTTCGTACTCCCACCCGTGCCCCAAATGACCTTCCCGTAGAAGACTCCGTTATCATTGTATATGGTAATGTGTGAATCTCCTTTTTGAGATTTCCAAGTCCCTACAATATCGGTAGACTTGTTTTGCGCTTGAACAGAAAATGTAAGCACAACAAAAAAACTAAAAATAAATGCCTTCATGAGTTTGCCTTTTTAAATTTTCAAGGCAAACATATCTTTAGCTTAAATCCTAAACCAACCATTTCAGTTGGATTATCCATTTTTAAGGATGAAATGAAAAAGAACGGGAACGAGAACGAGAACGAGAACCCCGAAGGGGCGCGGCAAGAACGAGAACCCCGAAGGGGCGCGGCAAGAACGAGAACAAGAACAAAAACAAGAACGAGAATGGGAACGAGGGGTTCCGAATTCAGAATTTATTACCAGATAATCAAATCATCGGTGGTTCGCCGAAGATCTTTGTATACAGGCGATCCATGAATGAAAGTTTAGCACCCTCTGGCAATAAGTCCGAAAGCCTCAGAGATTCATGAGCAACAACACGCACTTTCCAATTTGAGGAATTGAGCTTCTGGATCAATCTATCCTTCAACGCCTCCTTATTACGGATACTGGGATTATCAAGGAATATTGGAATAACCCAAATAGCTGCACACTCTATCTCCAAATGATTTCCATCCAATTCATTCTCAAATCGTTTTACAATATCACTTACAAAAGGACGTGTATCATCTTCCACTGAATATAAGATCTCGAGATACGTGAGAATATCATTCGGATCGTCAGACTCCCGAGCAGCCTGTAAGATATCATCTACAACTTGAACAAAAAACCCTCCCCAATTGTCGGTATCTTCAGCTAAAGAATCCATTACAATACCTAATGACAAGACATCTTCGTCAAACATCACGGCTTCGAACTCTCTTCTGAACTTTACCGGATTTGCATTCGCATACTCCAAAATATCCCGTTCCAAACTCTCTTTCGCCTCATCCGTATTGCCCCAATAGTTGTCTATTCTTTCTTCAAATTTCTTCCAAAACAAATTATTCTCATTCATAATATTTAGTTTTCATAATTATCCCATCGACAAGACCTTATCGTACGTCTTACGCCAAACGATTACTGCATCAACCGTATTAATAAAATCACCATATCCATAATCCTCCCCTTCTTTCTCTACCATGGAAAGAAAACCCAAATCATTATCCTTTTTGGCTATATATCCATCCAAACTCATCGCGATATATAGGACTAGATTTCGGTTCATGCTTCTATTATTTAAGAGACAAATATATTATAAATGTGACCCTTCAAAAACTCTGCGCCGTGCTCCTATGGAGTCCTCCGCGCCCTCTGCGCTGTGCTCCTATGGAGTCTCTGCGGTGAAAAAAGTTAGCAATCAAGGTCGAGGGAATCATGTTTTGAGCTAGCCTTTCAATTCTAAGTCACGGATCTAATTCGTTAGCTTTTCTTAACGCAGAGGCTCCATAGGAGCACGGCGCAGAGGGCGCGGAGTTTTGCAGAGGATACAAAGTACAGTTTTCAAAACTACCTTCTCGCTTCAAAATACTCTTTGAAATTCTCGCACCCCGATGCAAGATCATCAAAACACTCACTATAATCTCTTTTCAATTGACGATAATAGAGGTTATTCTGCAGTATTTTCTCTTCGTCGGCACTATAATAATTATCATAAAACTCACGCGTATTCAACAATCTATTCTTTTCACAGCGGGCCGCCATTCGCAAACATAATGCTCTAAACTTATTTGTTTTCGCATTCTTCATCGCCAATAAATAATACTTCTTCGCTAAAATAGACTGTCGAAATTCTTCCTCGTCCTCCATAATAGCAAACTCATATCTATTCCATTCAAAAATTCGCCGCATCACTGATGCGTTTCCTTC
>CANGVZ010000323.1 GCA_947457285.1 Flavobacteriales bacterium
GCACTAAGGGCGCGCACCTCTGTGTATAGTTTTCCTTGTGTAGAAAGTGGTGTCGACAATATTGGAGGAATGGGATTGATACCGTTGTCTCCCGTTCCAAAAACAATTTTGGTATCAGGAGAGGTACCTGCCAGCATATTGTACATGATATTTCCCGCCTCCGTTTCTCCAGGTTGACTGCCATCTACATAACGCATGCCCACACTTTCTTGGTGACGCACACCACCCGCAAACATTACCAACACCACGTGATTGGCACTTCTGCTGCCGGTACCTGCAAACAATCTCCCGCTCGGAAGGATATATGGCGCGACCAAAGCTCCTGCTGAGGTCAATGCTGTCTTCTTTATAAAATCTCTTCTGATCATGTGTGCAGGTTTAATAGTATAGATATTCGTTGCTCAATGCGAAACTGAAATACACCAATTCCGGTGACATATATGGGTTATTCGAAATAAAATTTTTCACCCATGTCTTCTCCCCTTCTGAAGGCAAGCGCACAAAAAATCGCTTGTAAGTCTCTTCGATAAAACCATCCAAATCTGCCATCATTTCTTCTTGCGTCGGCAATTGAACTGTACTCGTGTTGAATAGATTTGAAATCAAAACTTCTCGCGCCAACTCTTGATCACCAATGCTCATGAAACATTGATTGAGTTCGAAAACAATATCCGTTGAAATTCCTGTTTGAAAAAGATTGGTGAACAGAATGGAAACGAATTGCTCATTCGATTTCATGCGCACTTTATCGGCACTGCTGTCATACAATTCGACTTCATTCAATTCAAAAACACCTTCCTGTTCCTTTTTGCATGAAGCCAAAGCCGCTGCGGTAGCCGTTGCTAACAATGCCAGTCGACCCAATTTTGAATCGCCTTCGACTAACTGTTTGTAATTAGAATCCTGCATACTCATCAGATATTAGAATTTCTTTTTGAACTCCTGAATAATTTGAACCTTGTCTGTAAATCTGCACCCGAGAAAAAACTTCGGTAGACGTCGCCTCACGGGCTAGAAAAGCAAAATAAGCCCAACGCGCAAATCCTTCATCAAACTCATTCGACTGAACGAGTACGTTAAGATACTCTGTCTTGCTATTCACTGCATTCCCGAAAAGAACACCAGCACCGTTAAACTCTATGGCATCCTCCACTCCCTCATACTCCGACTGCGTTGGAAAACGAGCAAAACAATCATCAAATGACGCATTGATAAAATTGAATGTATTCATATTGATTTCATCATAGAGCGAATTGAACATCATTCTCGAACACATCTCTTCAAATAAGATTTCACCATTCATGAGTTCTTCGCGACTATCAATCACCGCCAACACTTTATTTGCCTCCAATGTGAATAGCTGATACCCCAGCATATTCCCATTCAAACTATCTTGATATGCAAGCAGTTTCCAAAGGTTGTAATCATCATTCAATGTGGCATCTGATGCACCTTCTAAAAACCTTCCCTTTTGATCTTCATAAAATTTGCGGACATACGCTTCGCGGTAGGAGCCGTCCCCGGGAAGCGGCGCGGTAGAGGTCATGATTTTATTTACTAAAGCTGTGCGCGATTCCACTGAAGCATTAGTCGCACGCATAGCATCCACTTCTGCGATCATCTCCGCATCTGTTGGCTCGCGACCTATCAAATCGATGAAAAGTCGATTCACATAATTCTCAATAAGTAAGCGTGGAATCTGATTGTATTCGGGAATCTTATTACCCGTGAAAGTGACCTCCTCCTTGTCTTTTTTACAAGAAACAGAAAAGAAAAGCAGGATCAATACCGTGTACAGTAAGTTGATTGAAGGTTTCATAGTGGCAATGTAAGAAAATTTTCCTTGAACTGCCCTCACGCAACGAATTATTAATGAAGATATTGCTATGGAAAAAAGAGCTTCTCAACCGCCAAAAAGAGCGAATGTCTATATTTGCCCTATGTCGTCGCATAAAGAAGTAAAAAGAATCACCACCAATACCCTTCAGGAAATGAAGAATCGGGGTGAAAAAATATCCATGTTAACAGCCTATGATTATTCTATGGCGAAAATTGTTGATATGGCTGGAATTGACGTCATACTTGTCGGTGACTCCGCCTCCAATGTGATGGCTGGTCATGAAACCACCTTGCCCATCACCCTCGATCAGATGATCTATCACGCCCAAAGTGTCGTGCGTGCCGCTAAGAGAAGCTTGGTTGTCGTCGACATGCCTTTTGGTTCTTATCAAGGAAATTCGAAAGAAGCCCTCAATTCGGCTATTCGAATTATGAAAGAAACAGGAGGTCACGCGGTAAAAATGGAAGGTGGAGAAGAAATTAAAGATTCCATCCAACGCATTCTAACAGCAGGAATACCCGTCATGGGGCACTTGGGTCTCACTCCACAAAGCATTTACAAATTCGGAACATATCAGGTCAGAGCAAAAGAACAAGAAGAGGCTGATCGGCTTATGAGCGATGCGAAGCTTTTAGACGAGTGCGGTTGTTTTGCTATTGTTCTTGAAAAAATTCCAGCAGCGCTCGCCGCGAAAGTCGCTGCATCTGTGACCGTTCCCGTTATCGGCATTGGCGCAGGCGCCGATGTTGATGGGCAGGTGTTGGTGGTACATGACATGCTGGGTATCACTCAAGAATTTTCTCCACGCTTTTTGAGAAGATATCTAAATGCTGGAGAACTTATGATAGGCGCGGTGGAACAGTATGTGAAAGACGTGAAGAGCAAAGACTTTCCGAATGCATCGGAACAATATTAAGTAGTGAAACGAAGCGGTCTCAGATCGCATATTTTAATTATAAGTAATGGAAAATAACGAATCCCAGAACGCTCGCCGCGACTGGATTACGGTTCCCAAAGAACCCATCGTAATGAGCAACGTCGACAACATTCGGGTGCTCTACGAAGACAATCACATCATTGCCATCAACAAGCGCAACTCCGATATCATCCAAAGCGATATATCAGGTGATACCACTCTTTGCGAGGTAGTGAAAGGGTACGTGAAGTATAAATACAACAAACCGGGCCTGGCTTTTATTGGCACTGTGCACCGCCTCGACCGCCCGGTAAGCGGAGTGGTATTGTATGCCCGAACCACAAAAGCACTCAATCGCCTCACCAATATGTTCAAATTTCGTGAGGTCCAAAAAACATATTGGGCCGTGGTAAAAGGGATGCCACCACAACAAGAGGGAACTGTCATCAACTATTTGTGGAAAGATGAAAAGCAAAATAAAACTTTTGCTTTTAATGAACCAGCTGCCAATAGAAAAGAATCTGAGTTGAGCTACAAAGTCATAGGCCAAGGCGACAACTATACTTTTTTGGAAGTTTATCCCAAAACGGGGCGACATCACCAAATCAGAGCTACGCTAAGTAGCCTTGGATGTCCAATCAAGGGAGACATTAAGTACGGCAGCCGTCGCACCAATGAAAACGCGAGCATTCACCTACATGC
>CANGVZ010000324.1 GCA_947457285.1 Flavobacteriales bacterium
AACTCCGCTCGCAGATAATCACATGATTGCTACGTATGTCGACCAGGACAAAAATTACTTCTTCTTGGACGGCACCAGCAATTATACCTCTGTAAATCTTCCTTCCTCCATGATACAAGGCAAAGAAGCCTTTATCATAATTAGTGACAGTAAATACGAATTAAAAAAGATACCTGAAATTTCATCACGAATCAGTGCGCAGGTAGATACCGTTCGACTTCGCCTTGACAAAAGCATTTTATATGGGAAGGGTAATGTGTATTATTCCGGGTACCAAAAAATAATGGCCAGCTATGACTTTAATAAAACAGTGGCCGCGAAACAGAAGGATAATGTAACCTATTGGCTGAAAAAAGGAAGCAATAAGTATATTCTCGATAATTATACAATTAAAAACATAGCGGATAAAGATAAGCCATTGATGGTTTCATACGACTTCCACGTCAACGACTATATTACCTATGTGGATTCAGAAATCTACGTCAACCTCAACCTGGTGAAGATCTATTACAACCAGATCATCAATCCCGAACGAAAAGTACCGATGGAAATTGACTATAAATTCAGTGCCAACGATGTTTACTATATGGACATTCCCGAAGGCTATGAAGTAGAATACATGCCCCCTAATGCACAACTGGAAACAGGCTTGATCAACTTTGCAATCTCGTATGAACAAACAGGCTCTACCATCCAGGTCAATCAGCGAATTGAAAACAACATATTGTTAATGACGTTGGATCAATTTGACGTTTGGAATAAAGCTATTAAAGAACTTAGTAATTCGTATAAGGAGTCAATCATTCTAAAAAAGAAGAAGTAATGAAAAACGTATTTGCGTTAGTCTTGTTCTTGTCGCCTTTTGTTGTTGGGGCGCAGTCAATAAGCGGAGGAGATTATGACTGGGATAAAAACAGAAAACGCTATGCACTAACAAGTGTTGAAGAGGAGTATCCTGAATATATTTTGAAACAATATCGGAGCTATCGGTATGAGTGGGAAAACAATAATCTTGTTACATATCTTACCGACCATCAGATCACGAAAGTAACCACCACCAACGCCATTGAGCGGCACAATCGTATCAACATATCCATGCGCAATGTTCAAAATATTGTCACTTTAAAAGCGAGGTCTATAAATAAGGTTGGTAAGGTTACCAATTTTGATCAGAAGAATCTAAAAGAGGTGAAGGATGAAAAGACAAATAACACCTATCGGATTTTTGCTATTGAAGGTGTTGAAGAAGGGAGTGAAATCGAATATTTTTATACACTTAAGACCAATGGTAAAACGCAGGAGTCACATTATTTTCAACATGAGACACCCATTCGTGAGTTTGGGTTTTTATTGGTGAGCCCCAAATCACTGCTATTTGATTTCAGAGTATATAACGATGACGGACAAGTAAAGAAGGATACGTTAAATGGTCAAAATCACTACAGCTACAAACGCGAAAAGATAAAGGGCCTCCATGAAGAAGCGTTTTCTTTTGTGAGTGCTTATCGAATGCGAATTGAATTTAAACTGGCCTATAACTTTACTAGTTCAAGTGCACGGCTAAATACCTGGGCGGATGCCGGTCGTGTTTTTTACAGAACGCTTACAGAAAGCAGCAAAGAATCAGACAAGGAACTGGATAAATTTATCAAAACACTTAAAGACAATCCACAAAGCCCACCTGTGATCAGAATCAAACTGATTGAAGACAAAGTCAAAACATCCATTCGGATAAACAAGAACTCCTCCGATCCTGCATTGGGTGAGTTAGTTGAAATACTAAAAGCACGTCAAGCCTCTGAAGAAGGTATCACAAAAGT
Organism: Flavobacteriales bacterium; assembly: GCA_947457285.1. Taxonomy (GTDB): domain Bacteria; phylum Bacteroidota; class Bacteroidia; order Flavobacteriales_D; family Sanyastnellaceae; genus JAIXWP01. Next base: position 1,821 of record CANGVZ010000324.1, read on the forward strand.
ATTGTTCTTAACGTATCAGCGGCTTTCCATCCCCGTACAATTAGTGGTGACCTGCAACCGAGAATATGCAAAGTTTGATGGTGGATTTGATAGCTGGGCGTTTCTTGACGATTACCTGCTCTACTTTCCGCAAACCAATAGTTTTCTTACTCCCAATGAATTTGAACTTCGCTACCCACTCATTCCGCAAAAGTTAAGCGGCCATAAAGGTCTGTTTATTGAACCAGTGTCAGTCGGTGACCTCAAGACCGGAATAACATGGGTACGCGATATCCCTGCACTACCTTACACATCAGATTCTGACAACCTCGATATAGAAGTTCGCTTTGCCGAAGATATGGAGAGTAACATGGTCAATCAAACACGCACCTTTATCGGATACGATGCAGCTTCCACGATTCCCTACTATGAAACGATGTCGGAAGAGCAGCGGAAAAAATTTGTGGAAGATATTTTTCGATCATCCATTCCTGACCTGCGTTTAGATAAATGGTCGGTGAAAACTGCCGTGGTAGATCTTTTGCCTGAAATAAGAATAACAACTGCTTATTCGACCAATTCTTTTCTGGAACGTGCAGGGCCACGCACATTGTTTAAAATCGGAGAATTGATTGGTACGCAAAGCGAACTGTATAGCGAAAACGAGCGGCAATTACCGATTGAGAATACACACAATCGGGGCTACTCACGTATCATTCGTTTTTATGTACCTGAAGGATACCGCGTCAATAACCTCGAAGCACTGAAGATGAACGTAGCGTACAAGGACGGTGATCAAGTACCGTTTTCATTTGTTTCCGACTACACAGAAAAAGGTAATGAAGTAACGGTGAAACTTGATGAATACTACAAACAACTCTTCGCTCCTCTGGAGCGCTACGAAGATTTCAGAAAGGTCATTAACGCAGCGGCCGACTTCAATAAAATTACCCTTGTGTTGATTAAAAAATGAAGGATTCCCTTAGCTTTTCATAATACTTCCTATGTAGATGAGCGACCCTGTCCGTAGTCATGCTTTTCTCTCGCACTGAGTCAAAGCAAAGAGGCTCTTTTGTGTCTCCAGAGGTTTGAAAAGCAACATCCTTAAATCGGAAAACTGCCCAGCCTATTTGAATCATTTTGTGGCAATACTATAGAACGGATCACTTCATTCATAAGTCTTATTCTCTATTTCACAAAAATTCTTATCCCTTCGCTATGACTGCTAAATTCAGGGGCATACATATTTTGAATGGTGGTTATGCCATTAGAGAAATTGCCTTTGTTGTTCACACGCAAATCATATTCGAAAATATAAACTCCTTTGTCAATTGAGTCAAAAAAGAAGTTGGTGGAAGCGTCTTTGGTGCTTTGATAATAGCCGAGTCTGGCCTTCCATTTGTATTCTGATAGTACATCTACTGGTTCTAACCCTGAGGCACGCATATCTTTCATGTGCAAAAATTCCATGTATCGATCAGTAGCTAGCTCAATCCTGATTCTAATCAGATTGCCAACTTCGAGCGATGTATTTGTATTGATTTCTGTTAGCACCTCCCCCTGAGCGGTGCGGCTCACTAAGAATACTTTCTTTGATAATCTGAGAGGTGTTTCCGCCGAAGTTATCTTATCAAGGTCTTCAAAATCCT